>NZ_JANMWY010000023.1:0-2620 GCF_031380695.1 Sphingomonas sp.
CAAGGCGGGATCGCCGCGTCGCTCGGTAATATGGGGCCGGACCACTGGACCTGGCACATGTACGACACCGTCAAGGGGTCCGACTGGCTCGGCGACCAAGACGCGATCGAGTACCTCGTCCGTGAGGCGCCTGCCGCCGTCTATGAACTCGAACATGCCGGCCTGCCCTTCTCGCGCACCGACGAGGGAAAGATCTACCAGCGCGCGTTCGGTGGCATGACTCAGAACATGGGTGAGGGACCGCCCGCGCAACGGACCTGCGCCGCCGCCGACCGTACCGGCCACGCCATGCTCCACACGCTCTATCAGCAGAGCCTGAAGTACGACGCCGACTTCTACATCGAATATTTCGCACTCGACCTGATCATGGAGAACGGCGTGTGCCGCGGCCTGATCGCGCTGTGCATGGACGATGGCTCAATTCATCGTTTCACCGCGCAGTCGGTGGTGCTGGCGACCGGCGGTTACGGCCGCTGCTATTTCTCGGCCACCTCGGCGCACACCTGCACCGGCGACGGCAATGCGATGGTGCTCCGCGCCGGGCTGCCGCTGCAGGACATGGAGTTTGTCCAGTTCCACCCGACCGGCATCTATCGCGCCGGCGTGCTGATCACCGAGGGCGCGCGCGGCGAGGGGGGGTATCTCACCAACTCGGAGGGCGAGCGGTTCATGGAGCGTTATGCTCCTTCGGCCAAGGACCTGGCGTCGCGCGACGTCGTGTCACAGTCGATGGCGATGGAAATCCGTGAAGGCCGCGGCGTCGGTGAGAACAAGGACCATATCGTCCTTCATCTTGACCATATCGACCCCAAGATCCTCGCCGAGCGGTTGCCCGGCATCACCGAGACCGGCAAGATCTTCGCCGGGGTCGACCTGACGCGCCAGCCGCTGCCGGTGACTCCGACGGTCCATTACAACATGGGCGGGATCCCGACCAATTTCCACGGTGAGGTCGTTACCTTGAAGGACGGCAACCCCGATGCCGTCGTCCCCGGCCTGTTCGCGGTCGGCGAAGCGGCGTGCGTTTCGGTTCATGGTGCCAACCGGCTCGGGTCGAACAGCCTGATCGACCTCGTCGTGTTCGGCCGCGCCGCCGGGCATCGCCTGGCCGAAGTGGTCAAGCCCCAGGCCGCGCAGAAGGCATTGCCAAACGACAGCGCCGACCTCGCGCTCGCCCGGCTCGATCATTTCCGCCATGCCCATGGCGGCACCAAGACCGCCGAGATCAGGCTCGACATGCAGCGCACCATGCAGGCCGACTGCGCCGTGTTCCGCGACGACCGCCAGCTGGGCGAGGGCGTGGCGAAGATCGATGCGATCAACCAACGCATGACCGACGTCCAGGTCAGCGATCGCAGCCTCATCTGTAACAGCGACCTGGTCGAGACGCTCGAACTCGACAACCTCCTCGGCCAGGCGGTGGTGACGATGCACTGCGCCGCGAACCGCAAGGAAAGTCGCGGCGCGCACATGCAGGAGGATTATCCCAAGCGCGACGACGCCAACTGGATGAAGCACAGCATCGCCTGGTTCGAAGGCTGGGGCGGGCAAGGCGGCGGCGTCAAGATCGATTACCGCCCGGTCCACGAATATACGCTGACCGACGACATCGGCTACATCAAGCCGAAGGCGCGGGTGTACTGATCGGAGCCTGTTCATGACCCTTCCCACTCGCCGCCTCGGTCCGTTCACCGTCTCGGCGATCGGGCTGGGCTGCATGAACTTGAACCATGCCTATGGCGACCCGCCGTCGCCCGAGGATGGCGCCAAGCTGCTCAACCGGGCGCTCGACCTGGGGTGCACGCTGATCGACACGGCGGCGCTCTATGGCTTGGGCCAGAATGAGCGGTTGATTGCGAGCGCCATCGGCCACCGCCGCAGCGAATATACGCTGTCGACGAAGTGCGTGCTCGACGTGATCGACGGCAAGCGCGCGCTCGACGGGTCGCCCGCGCAGATCGCGCAGACGGTCGAGGGGTCGCTGCAGCGGCTCGGCACCGATTTTCGTCGACATGGTCTATCTCCATCGCCTCGATAAGCGGGTGCCGGTCGAGGAATCGGTCGGCGCGCTGGTGCGGCTGAAGGAACAGGGCAAGCTCGGCGCGATCGGCCTCAGCGAAATGTCCGCCGCGACCGTTCGCCGCGCCCACGCGGTGCACCCGATTGCGGCGGTGCAAAGCGAATATTCGCCCGCCGTGCGCAATCCCGAGATTGCGGTGCTAGAGGTGTGCCGCGAGCTCGGTATCGGCTTCGTCGCCTTCTCGCCGGTTGCGCGCGGTCTGCTCGCCGGGGCGATCCGGTCGGCGGACTATGGTGAGGGCGATATTCGCGCGATGATGCCGCGCTTCGTCGAACCGCAGCTCGGGTCCAACCTGACGCTGGTCGAGGCCTATGACGCATTGGCGCGCGAGGCGGGTTGCACGCCGGGCCAATTGGCGCTCGCCTGGCTGCTGGGAAAAGGCAACCATGTCATCCCGATCCCCGGTACGCGCAGCATCGCTCATCTCGAGGAAGACCTTGCCGCCGCGACGCTTTCGATCGATCCAGATTTGCTGGCGAAAGTCGACGCTTTGTGTCGAGCAGGAGTGTTCAGTGGCCCGCGCTATTCCGGCGCGATACA
>NZ_JANMWY010000109.1:0-2426 GCF_031380695.1 Sphingomonas sp.
GGCCGGGCATTGGGCTGCGGCCGCGCGGGCCTCATCGCCTCGACCTTCGCCGAGGAGTGCGAGGCCGATTTGTTCAATGAGCAAGCGGTGGTGTGGGGCGCGGTACCGGCGATCCTCGAGGCCGGGTTCGACACGCTCGTCGCCGGCGGCATCGCGCCCGAAGTCGCCTTCATGGAGTGCGTCGGTGAGCTGAAACTGCTCGCCGAACTGGTCGAGGCGCGCGGGCTGGCGGCGATGCGCGAGGCGATCAGCAACACCGCCGAATTGGGCGCGGTGCTTGGCGGCCCGCGCATCGTCGACGAAGGCGTGCGCCAGCGGATGCGCGATATCTTCGAGGAAATCCGCGCCGGACGGTTCGCGGCGCAGCTCGCCGACGAGGAAGCCTCGGGCTATCCGCAGCTGCGCGCGGCGCGCGGGCGGGCGCGGTTTGCTGGGGTCGAACTGGCGCGGCAGCGGATCGCGGATATTGGCTGAAATCATTGAGTTTTTGGCACCGATCTTCACGATCTTCACGGTGACCATGGGGGGTCAGGGCGACGGCGCCGTTCGCTGAAGCCGCTTGAGCAAGGAAGCGTGGCTTTCGGGCAGGGTCACGAAGTTGATGCCGCGGCGAATTTTCGCGAGGCTGTGACCTTAATGGGAACCCTCTGGATTTGCGCGGTTTGGACAAACGCGAAGCTGATGGAAGTGTGACCTTCGTCGCGTTGCCCTGCGCGCCCGCAAACGCACGTAGCGCCAGCGCTCAGAACCCCCGATCAAAGACAATCCCACCCGCATCACCGATTCTGTGCCAGAACAAAGCCGAGTAGGAAAATCTTTTCTCGTGGTGCGATACGAAGGACGTACATTGTTCCGCGATAGCGGTCCGCCATGATGGTGACCCAGCCGCCCCTTGCCATGTCTTGGTGGAGGAGAAGCGGGACCCCGGCTCAAACCCGGGGCGACGGGAAGAGGATGCCTTTTAGTACGTCACTCACTTCCGTCCGAACAACCGCTCGATATCACCGTGGGCCAGCTTCACCCAAGTCGGTCGGCCATGGTTGCACTGGCCCGACCTCGGCGTGACTTCCATCTCTCGCAACAGCGCATTCATTTCCGCGACGGTCAGCGTCCGCCCCGCCCGCACCGAGCCGTGGCAGGCGATGGTCGCGGCGACGTGGTCGAGGCGGTCGCGGAGGGACAGGGCGCCACCTAGTTCGGCGATTTCGGCGGCGAGGTCGGCGAGCAGCGCGGCGACGTCGGGCTGGCCGAGCGCGACCGGGACGGCGCGGACGAGCATGGCGGTGGCACCGAACCGCTCGATCTCGAGACCCATTTCGGCCAGCTCGGGCGCGGCGTCCTCGAGCCGGTCGCAATCGGGCTCGTCGAGTTCGACGGTTTCGGCGATCAGCAGCGCCTGGCGCGCGACGCCGCCGCCTTCACGCGCGGCGCGCATCCGTTCCAGGACGAGGCGTTCGTGGGCGGCGTGCTGGTCGACGATGATCAGGCCGTCCTCGGCTTCGGCGACGATATAGGTCTGCGCGACCTGGCCGCGGGCGACGCCGAGCGGGTGGGCTGGGACTGGGGCGGTGGCGGGTTCGGCGCGGGCGGCGGGAGCGAGGTTGGCGAACTGGAGATGGCCGTCGGCGACACCATTCGTCACGTCCGCGAAAGCGGGGACCCAGTTTTTTTGTTGCGCTGGGTCCCCGCTTTCGCGGGGATGACGAAGAAGAGACGCTTCTTCCGTGGCACTCGAAGTCCACATCACCGGTGCAGCGCTCTGCTCTCGGCCGGCGCTGCGGTGGCCTTGAGCGTCGAGCGCGCTGCGGATTCCGCCGACGATCAGGCCGCGCACCGCCGCCGGGTCGCGGAAGCGGACTTCGGTCTTGGCGGGGTGGACGTTGATGTCGACCTCGCCGCCCGGCACTTCGATGAACAGCGCCGCGATCGGGTGGCGGTCGCGGGCGATGAGGTCGCGATAAGCGCCGCGCAGCGCGCCGACGAGCAGCCGGTCCTTGACCGGGCGGCGGTTGACGAACAGAAATTGCTGGTCGCCCATGCCGCGATTGAAGGTCGGCAGGCTGACCACGCCGGTGAGGTGGAAGCCGTCGCGGCGGTGATCGATGCCGACGCCGTGCCGTTCCAGCCCCGGGTCGAGCAGTGCCGCGACGCGCGCCGGTCCCGCGCTGGCCTGCACGCCCAGCGTGCGGCGGCCGTCATGGTCGAGGCTGAAAGCGACGTCGGGCCGGGCCAGCGCGAGCCTCTTCACCGCGTCGAGGCAGGCGGCATATTCGGCGCGCGGGGAGCGGAGGAACTTGCGGCGCGCGGGGACCTTGTCGAACAGCCCTTCGACCCTGACGCGGGTGCCCGGGGGCAGCGCCGCTGGCCCCTCCCCGGCCGGCACGCCATGGTCGATCGCGATTTTCCAGCCGTCGGGTGGTTGGTGG
>NZ_JANMWY010000067.1:0-15939 GCF_031380695.1 Sphingomonas sp.
CGATGACATATTCCTGCGCGAAGTCGCCTGGTGCCTGAAAACGCTGCGACAGCTCGTTGAAGAAGCTGGTGTCGAGGTAGATCTTCTTGTCGGTCGGGCAATAGAAGGGGCCCATCGCCGACTGCGCCGCACCACAGCCGGATTGATCGCTTCGCGAATAGGCGACCAGCGTCGTCGGCGTATATTGCTGGCCCTTCGCCGCGAATAATTTCGTCCAGACGTCTTCGGTCGACCCGAGGATTTTTACGACGAACGTTTTGGTCGTCGGATCAAGCGTCGACTGCCCGGCCGGGGCGCTGGCCTGCGGTGACGAGCCGCCGCCGAGCATTCCGCCGCCCCCACCAAGCGAGGTCAGCGCGCAATAGCCGAGCGCCAGGAAAATGATCCCGACGATCCCGAAGCGGCTGGCGACGAGTGAAAAGATCAACCCGAGCCCGCCCCCGCCAAAGCCGCCGCCACCGCCGAAGCCCGACCCACCGCGCCCGGTATCGTCCTGAAAATTGCCACTTTCGCGCTGGTCGTCGAGCCGCATCGGGATGTCCTCCTGTTGGCGCTTCAATGCGCGGGTCCTGTTGCGGTTGCAAAACAATCTTGTCGGCAAGGGTTGGAGTGGGCCGACGGCAGCCCTAAGCCCGCGCCATGGCCGACGCTCCCCCGTCCCGCAGACGACGCCGCGACTGTGCCGTGCTGCCGCTGCCCGACACGGTTGCGCTGGTGCTGCAAGGCGGCGGTGCGCTCGGCAGCTACCAGGCGGGCGTGATCGAGGGCCTGGAGGCCAACGACATCGAGATCGACTGGGTCGCGGGCATTTCGATCGGCGCGATCAACGCCGCGCTGATCGCCGGCAATCCGCCCGAAACGCGGCTCGCGGCGCTCCACGCCTTCTGGGACAAGCTCGGCTCGTCGCTGCCCAGTTTCCCGCTGTTCGGATCGACCCAGGAACGCGAGTTTGTCCATGAATGGTCGGCCGGGTTCGTCGCGCTCACGGGCGTGCCGGGCTTTTTCACCCCGCGCCTGGTCCAGCCGCAGTTCGCCACCCCCGGCACGCCCGGGGCGGTGAGCTATTACGACACGAGCCCGCTCGAGGCGACGCTCGACGAGCTGGTCGACTGGAACCTCGTCAACGATGGTCCGGTGCGGCTGTCTGTCGGCGCGGTCGATATCGAGAGTGGCAATTTCCGTTTCTTCGACACGGCCAGGGACAGGATCGACGCGCGCCACATCATGGCCTCGGGCGCACTGCCGCCGGGGTTTGCACCGGTCGAGATCGAGGGCAGATATTGGTGGGATGGGGGGCTGGTGTCCAACACGCCGCTGACACATTTGCTCGAACATCAGGATGGCGAGATGCTGGTGTTCCAGATCGACCTGTTCCCGTCGAGCGCCGCACTGCCTAAGACGATCATGGACGTCATCGCGCGGGAGAAGGAAATCCGTTTCTCCAGCCGCACCCGCCAGGTGTCGCAGATGGCGATGCACGAGCGCGGCGAGCGGGAGGCGATCCGCGATTTGCTCGACCTGCTGCCGCCCAAGCTGCGCCACAGCCGCGAAGCGCGCACGCTGGCCAGGTTCGCCGCGGACAAGCCACTCAACCTGGTCCAGCTAATCTATCGCGCCAATGCCTGGGAAGGCGGATCGCGCGACTATGAATTCTCCGCCCGGACAATGCGCGAGCATTGGGCTGCTGGTCACTATGCGGTGACCCACGCCAAGGCCAATGCCGAGATCGTCGCCGAGAATATCGCCACCGGCAAGAGCGCCGCCTTCGACCTGGCGCTCAGCGCCGCGCCCGCACCACCTCCCAATTCCGCCACCATGAAGGAAGCAATATGATCCTCAAAGGCAAGAGTGCCATCGTTACCGGTTCGACCTCTGGCATCGGCCTGGCCATCGCCAAGGCGTTTGCCGCCGAGGGCGCGAGCGTGACCATCAACGGCTTTGGCGACGCCGCCGCGATCGAGACCGAGCGCGCCGCGCTGGAAGCCACGGCGGGTGCCACGGCCTATTACAGCAATGCCGACATGATGGACCCGGCGGCGATCGAGGCGATGGTCAAGGCGTGCAGCGACGCCACCGGCGGCCCCGACATCATCGTCAACAACGCCGGCATCCAGCATGTCGCGCCGATCGAGGATTTTCCACCCGACCAGTATGAGAAGATCATCAAGCTCAACTTGAGCGCCGCCTGGTATCTGACACGCGCCGTCGTGCCGATCATGCGCGCGAAGAAATGGGGTCGGATTCTGTCGACCGCCTCGGCCCACAGCCTCACGGCGAGTCCCAACAAGAGCGCTTATGTCATGGCCAAGCACGGCATTGCCGGATTGACCAAGACGATCGCGCTGGAAGTCGCGACGGCGGGGATCACGGTCAATTGCATTTCGCCCGGATACGTCTGGACGCCGCTGGTCGAAAACCAGATTCCCGACACGATGAAGGCGCGCGGCCTGACCCGCGAGCAGGTCATCAACGACGTGCTGCTCGACGCCCAGCCGACCAAGCAATTCGTCACGCCCGAAGAGGTCGCCGCGCTGGCGCTTTATTTGTGCCGCGACGAGGCGCGATCGATCACCGGCGCGAACCTGAGCATCGATGGCGGCTGGACGGCGCAATAAGCTCCGATTAACGCTCGCGCCATGCGCATATTGATCCCGATCGCCCTGCTGTCGCTGTCCGCCTGCGCGACTATGGAGCGACAGTTCGATCGCGAGGGGCGGCTGGTCGATAGCCCGGCGCGCGACTGGCGCTTGGTGGCGACCGCGAACGACCGGGTCCGGCTCCGCGAATGGCGGTCGGCGTTCGTCGGCGCGGTACGGGCGTCACGCAGTTCCGGGGAAGGCGCTAGGATCGATCGCGAAGGCGCGTTGCTCCATCCCGATGCCGCCCTGCCCGGCCCCGTCATCCCCAACGGCGATTACCGGTGCCGCACAATCAAGGTCGGGGCGAGATCGACCGGGATGCTCAACTTTGTCGCGTATCCGCAATTCACCTGCCGCATCCGGCCCGAGCGCGGGGTTCAGGGGCTGGCCAAGCTGAGCGGATCGCAACGCCCGGTCGGGCTGCTCTATCCGGCCGACGCGCTGCGGCTGGTATTCCTGGGTACGCTGATGCTGGGCGACGAGACGCGGGCACTCCAATATGGCGGCGACCCCGACCGCGACATGGCGGGCTATGTCGAGCGGATCGGCCCGCGCCGCTGGCGCCTGATCCTGCCGCGCCCGCGCTATGAATCGCAGATCGACGTGATCGAGCTGGTCCCGGCCGGCTGATTAGTCGCTGGCGCGGTCGAGGAGGTCGACCTGCGCGGGGGCAAGCGTTCACCTTATCTTTGTAAATTATCCCGACAGTAAGGGCATGTCGGTGCGCTTGACAGTTTTGCGGGACGGGCGGTGACGGCGGCTTGGTCCTATGGCCTCGCTGCGGTCTGCTTCGCGACGTTGTTCGTGTGGCGGTTGTGCAAGCCGGTCACCGACCTGCCGCAGCGGCTGCTGCTGGCGGCCTATGCCGCGACTTCGGTGTGGGCGGCCTTGTGCGCGGTCAACGGCGTGTCGACGCCGACGACGCTGATCGCGGGCACGTTCCGCAACCTGGCGTGGCTGGGCCTGCTGTATGCCCTGACCCGGCGAGCGATCGCCGACGACGTGGTCGATGGCGGCCTGCGGTTCGTGTTCGCCGCCGAAGCGCTCGTCATCGGGCTGCAGCTGGCGCTCAACATCTTCATGCTGGCGGGCGCGCCGATGCCCGACCTGATGGAGCGAATGACCGAGACGTCGCTCCTGTTGCGCATCGTCACGGCGTCGGGGGCGCTGATCATCATCCACAACATTTATGGCCAGGCATCGGTCGCCAGCCGGATGTCGATCCGCCTCGCGATGTTCGCGCTGACCCTGACCTGGGGTTATGATCTCAACCTGTTCACCTTCGCCTATCTGGGCTCGCCGTTTGCCGACCAGCTGTTCGTGTGGCGGGGGATCCTTGTCGCCGGGACGATGCCGCTGTTCGCGCTGGGCGGCGCGCGGAGCGATGGCTGGCGGATTCGCCTCTCGCACGCCGCGACCTTCCAGACTTTCTCGCTGCTGGTGATCGTCGCTTACCTCGGCGTGATGATGATGCTCGGTTCGGCGCTGCAGGACAGCGACCGCGACTGGCTGCGGATCGCGGCCGTGGGTGCGATTGTGCTGGTCAGCGGCGGTGCGATCATCATGCTGCCGTCGGCGCGATTGCGGGCGTGGGCCAAGGTCAAGCTGGCCAAGCATTTCTTCGAGCATCGCTATGATTATCGCGCCGAATGGCTGCGTTTCACCGGGACGATCGGCCGCAGCGGGCCGGAAGCGGCACCACTTGGCGAGCGGGTGATCAAGGCCTTTGGCGACATCCTGGAGGCGCCAGGCGGGATGCTTCTGGTCGCGGACGATCATGGCCTGATCGAAGTCGCGGCGAACTGGAACTGGCCGGGCAAGCCATTGACCGGCGGGACGATGAAGGGTGCTCCCGACTTTTGGCGCGCGGTGGAAAGCGAGGGGCGGATCGTCGACCTCGATGCACATCGCCACGGATCGGGCGCCAACCGCGACCAGCACATTGACGTGCCGGAGTGGATGAGCGGCGACGCCGCCGCGTGGCTGGCGGTGCCGCTGATCCACCACGAGCGACTGGTCGGCATCATCCTGCTCGCCGCGCCCGAATATCGCCGCGCGCTCGATTGGGAAGATTTCGACCTGCTGCGCACGGCCGGGCGGCAGGCGGCATCGTCGCTGGCTGAGGCGCATGGCCAGGAAGCGCTGCTCAACGCCCAGCGGTTCGAGGAATTCAACCGCCGCTTCGCCTTCATCCTGCACGATGTGAAGAACCTGGTCAGCCAATTGTCGCTGCTGTCGCGCAACGCCGAGCGGCACGCCGACAACCCCGAATTCCGCGCCGACATGGTCGCGACGCTGAAGAGTTCGGTCGGCAAGATGAACGACCTCCTCGCGCGGCTCGCGCCGCAGGGCGGGCAGCGCAGCGAGCGGTCCGAGCCGACTCCGTTGCGCGATCTCCTGTCCTCCGCGATAGCCGCCAAGCGCCGCGACCACGAGGTGCGATTGCTCGGCGATACCGGGCTGTGGGCGCTGGTCGATCCGCTCGGGCTGGAGCAGGCGGTTGGCCATTTGCTGCAGAACGCGATCGACGCCTCGCCGGGGCGCGAGCCGGTGCTGGTGCGGGTGGCGAGCGACGACAGCGGGATCGCCATTTCGATCACCGATCAGGGCGTCGGGATGGACAGCGACTTCATCCGCAACCGCCTGTTCCAGCCGTTCGCTTCGACCAAGGCCGACGGCTTTGGCGTGGGCGCGTTCGAGGCACGCTCGCTGATTGCCGGCATGGGCGGACGCCTGACCGTCACCAGCACGCCCGGCGCAGGCAGCAGCTTCACCATCCACCTCATCGCGGCAGATGCCGCCCCGCTTCGGAAGATCGCATGACCGAGAACGCCGAACTGCCCGTGCTGCTGATCGTCGAGGATGACGAGGGGCTCCAGCGCCAGTTGAAATGGGCCTATGAAGGCTATCGCGTGGTGATTGCCGGCGACCGACCGGCCGCGATCGAGATGCTGCGGGCACACGAGCCGGCGGTGGTGACGCTCGACCTCGGCCTGCCGCCCGATCCCGACGGGACGGCCGAGGGATTCGCCACGCTGCGCGAGATATTGGCGCTGAAGCCCGACACCAAGGTGATCGTCGCGTCGGGCCATGGCGCGCGGGAAAGCGCACTGACCGCGATCGCGCTGGGCGCCTATGATTTCTATCGCAAGCCGGTCGACATCGACGAGCTCGGGCTGATCGTCGCGCGGGCGTTCCACGTCCATGCACTGGAGCGCGAGAACCGGCTGATGGAGCAGCAGGGCAGCGGCGGCGGGGCGGTGCTCGGATCGATCCTCAGCGCCGCGCCGGAAATGCTCAAGGTCGCGCGGACGATCGAGCGGGTGGCGGGTGCCGATGTTTCGGTCATGCTGCTGGGCGCGAGCGGCACCGGCAAGGAATTGCTGGCGCGGGCGGTCCACGACAAGTCGCCGCGCGCGAAGGGCGAGTTCGTCGCGATTAACTGCGCCGCCATCCCCGAGAACCTGCTCGAAGCAGAGCTGTTCGGATACGAGCGCGGGGCGTTCACCGGGGCGGTCAAGACGACGCCGGGCAAGATCGAGCAGGCGCAGGGCGGGACATTGTTCCTCGACGAGGTCGGCGACATTCCGCTGCCCTTGCAGGTCAAGCTGCTGCGCTTCCTGCAGGAGCGGGTGATCGAGCGGATCGGCGGGCGCAGCGGGATCGCGGTCGATACGCGGATCGTCTGCGCGACCCACCAGGACCTCGACGCGATGCAGGCCGACGGGCGGTTCCGCGAGGATCTTTATTATCGCCTCGCCGAGATCGTGGTGAAGATCCCCAGTCTGGCCGAGCGACCGGGCGACGCGGTGCTGCTGGCGCGGCATTTCACGACGCGGTTCGCGCGCGAATTGAACCCCCGGGTCGGCGGGCTCGGCCCCGACGCATTGGCCGCGATCGATGCCTATCCGTGGCCGGGCAATGTCCGCGAGCTGGAGAATCGTCTGAAGCGCGCGGTGATCATGGCCGACGGCAAGATGGTCGGCGCGGCCGATCTCGACTTGCCCGGTGGCCCGGCGAGCGAGGAAGAGAGCAGTATCGCGATCAACCTGCGCGCCGCGCGCGAAGTCGCCGACCGCCGCGCGATCCGACAGGCGATGACCCGCACCGAGAATAATATCTCCGGCGCGGCCAAGCTGCTCGGCATCTCGCGCCCGACGCTCTACGACCTGCTCAAGCAATATCATCTGCAAACATAGGGTGGGTCTCGACCAACGACATTGCCCGGGCGAGCGGGGCGGTTAGGGTCTGGCCCCTGACCTTCAGGGAGCCCCCGTCATGAACCGTCGTCAATTTCTCGCCACCAGTGGCGCCGCCGCGCTTACCTCCTCCGCCAACGCATTCGCCGCGCCGGTCAAGCGGGCGATGGTCGGCGGAGCAGCGGCCGATGTGCGCCTCAATGCGCTGTTCGACCGGATTTTCGCCGACCAGGTCGCCCATTCGCCGACCTATGCGACCTTCCTCGGGCTCGACAAGGGGCCCAATGCCCGACTGAAGTCGATGCTCGATACGGAGCCCTACCAGGCAGCGCGGGCGGATGATCTGGCGCGCAACCGGCGCTATGTTTCCCAGTTGAAGATGGTGCCCGAGGCCGGCCTGTCGGCGGCGGCGAAACTCAATCGCGAGGTGGTGCTGTACGACATTGCGACCGATACGATCGCGCCGGCGCGGTTCGACCTCGACAGCGCGATCAGCCCCTACATCTGGAGCCAGCAGGACGGGGCCTATTTCAGCATCCCCGATTTCCTCGCCAACTCGCATACGATCAAGACCGGCGCCGATGCCGAATCCTATCTGTCGCGGCTCGGCCAGTTTTCGACGGTGATGGACAATGAGACAGCCGAGCAGAAGCGGCAGGCTGCGCGCGGCTATGTCGCGCCGGGGTGGTCGCTCGACCTGGTGTTGAAGCAGATGCAGACGTTGCGCAGCGAACCCGCGGCAACGAGCGGACTGGTCACCGCGCTGACCGAGCGAGCGGGCAAAGAGAAGCTCGCCGGTGACTGGCAGAAGCGGGCCGAGGCGATCGTCAGCGGGCGGGTCTATCCCGCGCTCGACCGGCAGATCGCGGCGGTACAGGAACTGCGGCGGACGACCCCGGCGGGCGATGGGGCATGGCGCCTGCCCCACGGCGACGAGATTTACGCGGCGGCGCTGGCCCAGGCGACGACGACCGACTTCACGCCCGACCAAGTCCATCAGCTCGGGCTGCAGCAGGTCGCCGAGATCAGCGCGCAGCTCGACACCATCCTGAAGGGCGCGGGATTCACGACGGGTACGGTCGGCGAGCGGCTGACCGCACTCAACACCTCGCCGGCGCAGCTCTATGCGAACGATGACGCCGGGCGCGCTGCACTGCTCGCCAGCCTCAACGCGGGGGTCGCGGCGATGACCGCCAAGCTGCCGCAGGCGTTCGCGACCGTACCGGGCCGCAGCCTCGAAATTCGCCGCGTGCCGCCGAACATTCAGGAGGGGGCACCCAACGGCTATTACCAGCCGGCGACGATCGATGGGTCGCGCCCGGCAATCTATTACATCAACCTGAAATCGACCGGGGATTGGCCGAAATACCAGCTGCCCGCGCTGACCTATCACGAAGGCGTGCCGGGGCATCATCTGCAGGGCGGGATCGCGCAGACATCGGGGTCGTTGCCGATGATCCGGCGCAACAGTTTCTATTCGGGTTATGGCGAAGGTTGGGCGCTCTATGCCGAGCAATTGGCCGACGAACTGGGCGGGTATAGCGGGATCGAGCGGGCCGGTTACCTGCAATCCTACCTGTTCCGCGCGGCGCGGCTGGTGGTCGATACCGGCCTCAATTCCAAGCAGTGGAGCCGCGAGAAAGCGGTCGATTACATGGTTGCGACGACCGGCTTCTCGCGCCCGCGAGTGCAGCGCGAAGTCGAGCGTTACTGCGCCTCGATCGGCCAGGCATGCAGCTACAAGATTGGCCACATCGCCTGGACCCGCGCGCGCGCCGAGGCGCAGGCCGCGCTGGGCGCGAAGTTCGACCTCAAGCAATTTCACGAGATATTGAAGGAAGGCGCGATGCCGCTGACAATCCTCGAGCGGCGGATCAAGGAGCGAACGGCGGCGCAGCTTCGCGGGTGAGCGGCCAACCCGGCCACAGTCGGAACCGACCGTGGCGGGAGCGATCGTCAATCGCCCAGTTTCGGTGCGGGGCCGACCGATTTGATGAACGCCCAGACATCGGCCGAGAAAGGTGGCTTCTGCTCGACCTGCCACTCAGGAATCTTGTCGTACATCTTGCCGACACCCTGCATCATCGCCGGGGTCGCAACGGCGGTAAACGGGGCGAGCAGCGCTTGCCACTCGTCGTAGAAGGCGCGGGCTTGATCCGACTTGGGATCCATCGGCAGCGCCGCCTCGATCCGGCCTGAGAGATCGTCCCACTTGGCGCTATACGCCGCGTGGTCGAAATCAGCAGGCATCTTAGGCATCGCCGCGGCGAAGTCGGCCTTGGCTTCGGGCCCGATATAGCGGTCGCTGACCGTCGACCAATTCTCATGTTCCATCATATTTTCTCCGAATTTGATCAGCGAACAAAGGGTCGCGGCATCGAGCGGTTCGCCACGGTCGATGCGGGACAGAGCGGTTTCGAGATGGCCCCGCGCCGCGGCGAGGTCGCGGGCCTGGGTGTCGATGACCTCAATCTGGGCGCGCAGCAGCTGGCCAAGGTCGATGCGGCGGCCGTCGAACAGTTGCTTGATCTGGGCGAGGCTAAGCCCGGCGCGCTTGAGAGTGAGCAATTGATGGACGCGGGCAAGTTCGCCGGTGCCGAACAAGCGGCGGCCAGAGTCGGTTCGGAGCGGCGCGATCAGCCCGCGCGCTTCGTAGAAACGCAGTGCGCGGCTGGTCAGGCCGGTGCGGCGGGCGACGGTCGCGATGTCCAGTGTCTCGATCATAAGAAGGGGTTTACAGGTTGACGTTGGGTCAACTTCAAGCCTTTTTTCGGGATTCGTGCGTTTGTCCAAAACGCTGTCCTTCTTCAGGGCAAGCGCTAAGGTAGGGAGGCCCGTCGACAAGCTCAGGGTGAACGGACTCGGGGGAATGACCATGAAGACCGCACTGCTGATCGTCGGAGTGTTCGCGTTGCTGATGGGGATATTGTGGATCGGGCAAGGCACCGGCTTGGTTCATTGGCCGGCGTCGAGCTTCATGCTCGACCAGCGGCCGTGGGCGACTCGCGGGGCGTTGCTGGCGGTGGTCGGTGTCGCGCTGATCATCTTCGCACGGCGGCGCTAGCGACGCGAATGTACCGAATGTTCATGGTACGGAGCTGATTTGCGGCCTGCCGAGGACATGAAGTTGACGCCGTGGCGCGCTTTCGCGGCAGTGTAAATTTTGTGCGGCAACGGCTGATTGCGGGGTTATCGGGGCGGTTCGGGCGACGGCCGAAGGTGATTCTGTTGTGACCGTCGCGATCAGGCCGTCCGCGCTAGTGAGAGACTGACGCTGCGGACGGCGTCCGGCCCGCGCTGAACGCGCCGTCACGGGTCGGAATAAAGGAAAGGATCGGCCGCATCGACGACCATGTGTCACATCGTCATCGAGTTTAAAAATTGTTTATCCGGCGAACGGCCCGGTGTCGGCCATTGTGGGTCGCTCGGAACGAGCGTCGCCCGAACCAAGACAGAGGCGCTGACGGAACGGATCGAGGCGATCCTCGCCAGCCAGAAAGCGGACCGGCTGCTTTTTGGACGGCGATGTGGTTGCCTCAATGTGGACGGTCAAACTGTGGCAGGCATAAGTCCGCTTTCAAGCCAAGCCGACAAAGCCGCCTCCGTTGCCAATATCAAACAGCAAAATCAGGAGCGGAAGCCAGATTAATCATCGTGCGTCCGGACTCACCGGGATCCGATTGATCATCAACGGGAGTGCCTGAACTTCCCCGTGGCAGAGAGGGAAGGTCCCGGTCAGATCCCTGCGTACCACTGATAGCCAGCGACATCCTCCCAATAGCCGCCCTTGCCGCCGTAGATGCCGGCGAGCGAGGCGACCGCCTCGACCCGCATGACATATTTGGCCTGCTTGTAGCCAAGCTGGCGCTCGACCCTGAGCCGCAGCGGCGCGCCGTGACCGACCGACAGCGGCTGCCCGTTCATGCCCCACGCCAGGATCGACTGCGGATGGAAAGCGTCGATCAGGTCGACCGACTCATAATAGGGTCTTCCACCGCTATCGTCGGCGCAATGGAACACGACAAAGCGCGCCGATGGCAAGATGCCGGCCTGCTTCAGCAGCAAATAGAGCGGTGCCCCGGTCCACTGCCCGATCGCACTCCATCCCTCGACACAGTCGTGGCGCGTGATCTGAGTGCGGTACGGGGCGGCACGCAGCTGGGCCAGCGACAGCTTTAGCGGGCGCGCCACCAGTCCGTCGACGATCAGTTGCCAGTCAGCAAACTTGCTCGCGACATGACCGGCATATTCGGTCCATCCCGGGTTGGTATTGCCATTCGTCCGGAATGTTGGCGACATTTGCGCGAGGGTGAACTCGGGCGCCAGCGCGGTGCGATCGACGATCGCGCGCTGCGCCGAATAGGTCGCCCCCTCGCCCAGCGCGAGCAGCTTGCGGACGTTGGGCGAGGCATTGATCTTGTCGCACCCGGCGACGAGCAACCCGCCCGCACCGATGACGAGGCCTCTCCGGCTGACTTCGAGCGTCATGCCGGCTCCTCCATGACGTCGGGTTGAGTTGCTGGGACGGGTTCGGACACCGGGTCGGGCGCGGGCCGATACCAGCCGCTGATCATCGAGCGGACCTCATTCACCGGTCCGGCCAGCACAACCATGATCAGATGGACCAGGATGAACGCCGCCAGCCCCATCGCGCAGATAAAGTGGATCGACCGCGCCGACTGTCGCCCGCCGAACAGGTCGAGCAGCCACGGCCAGCCCGCGTCCATCCCCGGCGACATCGTCAGCCCGGTCAGGATCACGCCCGGCAGAAGCACGAAGATCACTGAGACATAGGACAGCTTCTGGAGGATATTATAGCGCTTGGCTGCCTCCCCGGTCGGGAAGCGCAGCCGCGCATGCTGGCTGATATCGTGCCAGATATTCGACGGCTTCAAGTCCGCGCCAGTCGGTGCTAAATCGCGCTTGTGCCGCCCGATCAGCGTCCAGGCGAGGAACAGGATTCCCGGCACGACCAGTAGCCAGGCAAAAGCGAAGTGCCACTGCCGCGATCCGGCCAGGTCATAATGCGTCGGAATGGTGAACAGCGGATTGATCGCATAGCCGCGCCCGTTGGCCTGAACCCCGAAGATGCCCATGCCGGGCAGCGTCACCGGGCCGATCCGGATATGGCCCATCGTGATCTCGAGCCACGGATGATCGGCATTAGCCCCGAACGCCCCCCAATATAGCCGCGGGTGCGCGTTGAGGATCATCAGCCCGCTCATGAGCATGACGAACACCGACACGGCGTTGGTCCAGTGCCACAGGCGAGCCGGCAGCTGGTGGCGGTAGAAGGGCGGCGGGGCGTCAGCCATGATCGGCGATCTCCATGGCCGACTATCCCGCGAATGGCGGGTCGCGGCAATCCCTAGCTACGGTGGGCACACGTTTTTGGACGCCGGAGCACGCGGTCGGCAGCAGACAGGCTTGCGATGTTGCGATGCAGCAGAAAACCGCTAGCACCGTTGCTGGAACGCCGAAGGAGATAGGGTGTCATGATCGGACTGGCGGCGATGTTCCTGTTGACTGCACTGCTTTATGCGGCGGTCGGCTTTGGCGGCGGGTCGACTTATTCCGCGCTGCTGGTTCTTGCCAAGATCGACTTCCACCTCGTTCCGGTCATCGCCCTGCTGTGCAACCTGCTGGTGGTCAGCGTCGGCACCTGGCGCTTTGCCAAGGTGGGGCAGGTGCCGTGGCGGCGGGCATGGCCCCTATTCACCCTATCGGTGCCGTTGGCGTGGGTTGGCGGCCGCCTACCGGTGTCCGAGATCTGGTTCGTCGGCCTGCTCGCCGCCTCGCTCATCGTCGCCGGCGCGACGATGCTTTGGCGGCAGGCGCAACCGCTGCCCGACGACACCCGCATCGCGCCGTCATGGCGCGAGCCGGTCATTGGCGGCGTGCTCGGGCTGCTCGCCGGGATAGTCGGCATCGGCGGCGGCATTTTCCTCGCGCCGGTGCTTCACCTGATGCGCTGGGGCGGGGCAAAGGCCATCGCCGGCACCTGCGCGCTGTTCATCCTCGTCAATTCGCTCTCCGGTCTCGCCGGGCAACTGGCCAAGCCCGACGCCCTTGCCCGACTCGGGGCGATGGGTGGGCTGTGGCTGGTCTTCCCGGCGGTCGCCATCGGTGGCCTGGCGGGATCGCTGGTCGGATCGACCCGGCTCAAGCCGCGCCACGTCGCGATCCTCACCGCGATCCTGGTCCTCTATGTCGCCGGACAACTGGCGGTGCGCTTCGCTCACATGCTATCGGCGGGATCATGATCGATCCGTTCGGCCGCACTATCAACTATCTGCGCCTGTCGGTGACGGATCGTTGTGACCTTCGTTGTACCTACTGCATGCCCGAACGGATGCGCTTCCTGCCCAAGGCAGAGGTACTAAGTCTCGACGAACTCGACCGCGTCGCGTCGGCCTTCGTTCGCCTTGGCGTGCGCAAGTTGCGCCTGACCGGGGGCGAGCCGCTCGTCCGGCGCGATATGCTATATCTGGTCGAACGCCTCTCGCGCCACCTCGCCAGCGGCGTGCTCGACGAGTTGACGATGACCACCAACGGCCATCGCCTGGCCGAATTTGCCGCCCCCCTCGCTGCCGCCGGGGTGAAGCGAATCAACGTCTCGCTCGATCACCTCGAGCCCGCCACCTACGCCCGCATTACCCGCGGCGGAGACGTCGCGCGGGTCATCGTCGGCATCGACGCCGCGCTGGCGGCCGGGATCGCGATCAAGCTCAACGCGGTCGCCCTGCGCGACGACAATGCCGACCATCTCGTCACGCTGGCCGAATGGGCCCACGCGCGCGGCGCCGATCTGAGCGTCATCGAAGTCATGCCGCTGGGCAGCGTCGAGGCCGACCGCCGCGACCAGTATCTCCCGCTGACGGAAGTCCGCGCCCGCTTTGCCGAGCGCTGGACGCTGACCGACCTCGCCCGCTCGACCGGCGGACCAGCGCGATACGTGCGAACGAACGAGGGCGGGACGATCGGCTTCATCACCCCCCTGACGCATAATTTCTGCGGCGGCTGCAACCGCGTCCGGCTGACCTGCACCGGCCAGCTGTTCCTGTGCCTGGGCGACGACGCCGACGCCGACCTGCGCACGCCGCTCCGCGCTAACAGAGACGACCGGCTGCTCGACGCCGCGATCCTCGCCGCGATCGAACGCAAGCCCGAGCGCCACGCCTTCGACCATCGCGTCGCCAAGCCCGCCGTCGCCCGCCACATGTCGCACACCGGCGGCTGATGCGGCTGCTCTATTTCGGGCGGCTGGCGGAGGTCGCGGGATCGCGTGGCGGCGAGGTTGCGGTACCGGACGGGATCGCGACTGTGGCGGCCCTGCGTGACTGGATCGACAGGGAGCAGCCCGAACTTGGGGCGGCGCTCGCCGGTTCGACCGTCCGCGTAGTGATCGCCGATGCCTATGCCGCCGACGACCATCCGCTCGCGGGCGTGACCGAGATCGCCTTCATCCCGCCGGTGAGCGGCGGATGATCCACGTTACCGCCGAAGCCATTAACCCGGCCGCGCTGCTTGCCGCTTTCTCTGCGGCCAACCCCCATGCCGGGGCAATCGCTAGCTTCCTCGGCAAGGTCCGCGGCGACGGGGTCGAGGCACTCGACCTCGACCACCATCCGACCTTCACCGCCGCGATGATCGAACGGATCGCCGCCGACGCCCGCGCCCGCTTCGCCATCGCCGACTGCCTCATCGTCCACCGCGTTGGCCGCCTCCTTCCCGGCGCGCCGATCGTCCTCGTCGCCGCCGCCTCGTCACATCGTCGCGCGGCGTTCGACGCGGTCGATTATCTGATGGACAGGCTCAAGACTGAGGCACCGCTGTGGAAACGCGAAGTGCGCGCCGATGGCACCCAATGGATCGAGGCCCGGCCATCGGACCTTGCCGACCGCGCCCGCTGGGACGAAGGAGGCGATCATGCCGATCGATGACAGCCTCACCTTCGTTCCCGTCCGCATCGCGCTGCTCAGCGTCTCGGACAGCCGCACGCTCGCCACCGACACCTCCGGCAGCATCCTCGCCGACCGGATCGTCGCCGCCGGGCACGAGCTGGCCGACCGCCAAATCGTCCGCGACGACGTGTCCGCGATCCGCGCCGCGGTTCAGGCGTGGATCGACGACCCCCGCGTCGACGCGGTCGTCACCACCGGCGGCACCGGCCTGACCGGTCGCGATGTCACGCCCGAAGCGGTCACCCCGCTGTTCGACAAGGCGATCGACGGCTTCTCGGTCATCTTCCACCAGGTCAGCTTCCAGAGTGTCGGTCTCTCGACCCTGCAATCGCGCGCCTGCGCAGGCGTGGCGAAGGGCACCTTCATCTTCTGCCTGCCCGGGTCGAACGGCGCGGTGAAGGACGGCTGGGACAAGGTCATCGCGCTGCAGCTCGACGCGCGCCATACGCCGTGCAATCTGGTCGAACTCATGCCGCGCCTGCTCGAGCGATGAGCGACCTCACCCATTTCGACGAGGCTGGTCGGCCGCATATGGTCGACGTCTCAGCCAAGCCCTCGACCACGCGCGAAGCCACTGCACGCGGCCGCGTCCGCCTGTCGCCGGCCACCGTCGCGCTGGTCGCCGAGGGTCGGGTCGGCAAGGGCGACGTCATCGGCATCGCCGAGCTGGCCGGCATCATGGGCGCGAAGCAGACCAGCGCGCTGATCCCGCTGTGCCACCCGCTGTCGCTGAGCGCGGTCGAGGTCCGCGTCACCCTCGCCGACCCCGGCCTGCTGGTCGAGGCGACCGCGCGCACGACCGGCCCGACCGGGGTCGAAATGGAAGCGCTGACCGCCGTCGCCGCCGCCTGCCTGACGATCTACGACATGCTCAAGGCGGCCGAACGCGGGATCGTCATCGAAGCGATCGAGCTGATAGCGAAATCGGGCGGCCGTTCGGGCGACTGGCGTCGCGGCACCGGTTAAGGAGAAACGGCGCGAGAATTTGCGACGGCGACATGCCCATTTGATCCAGGATCAGGCGCTGTCGCGAACGACCAGCGTTGGCGACAAGACCGTGCTGTCAGCTTCTTCCCCACGCAGCAGCGCGAACAGCGAGCCGATCATCGCGTCGGTACCTGCCGCGAGGTCCTGCCG
>NZ_JANMWY010000115.1:0-1641 GCF_031380695.1 Sphingomonas sp.
GCCAGCGTCGGCGCGCCCGAGGGGGCGTTGACGACGCCGATGTCCTTCTTGAAGACCCCGCGCTTGAAGCCGGTGCCGACCGCCTTGGAAAAGGCTTCCTTGGCCGCGAAGCGCTTGGCCAGCGTGGCGGCGCGGGTGAACGAGCGGCGCTCGGCCTTGGCGCGTTCGACCGGCGTGAAGACGCGGTTGAGGAAGCGCTCGCCGAAGCGATCGAGCGACGCCTGGATCCGCTCGATATTGCACAGGTCGGAGCCGATGCCGATGATCATGAATTCCCTCTCCCGGCGGGAGAGGGAGGGAGCGCGAAGCGCGGAGGGGTGAGGGTGATGGTGATGGATGGATCGTCACCCTCACCTTCCGCCGCCTTCGGCGCGGGCCCCTTCCTCTCCCGGGGGAAGAGGAGATTCACCGCGCTTCATCCATCAGCGCCCGCATCCGCTTCACACTCGCCTCGAGCCCCGTAAAAATCGCCTCGCCGATCAGGAAGTGGCCGATGTTGAGTTCGGCGATCTGCGGGATGGCGGCGATCGGGGCGACATTGGCGAAGGTCAGGCCGTGGCCGGCGTGCGGTTCGATGCCGTTCTTGGCGGCGAGCGCGGCGGCGTCGGCAATGCGCTTCAGTTCCACCACCGCATCCTCGCCCGTCCCATGGGCGAAGCGCCCAGTGTGATATTCGACCACCGGGGCGGCGAGGCGCAAGGCGGCATCGACCTGCCGCTCGCTCGGTTCGATGAACAGACTGACGCGGATACCGGCGGCGGTCAGCTGGTCGACGAACGGCTGGAGCGTGGCGAACTGCCCGGCCGCGTCGAGCCCGCCCTCGGTCGTCCGTTCCTCGCGCTTTTCGGGGACGATGCACGCGGCGTGAGGGCGGTGGGCGAGCGCGATGGCGAGCATCTCCGGCGTCGCCGCCATCTCCAGGTTGAGCGGCAGGTCGATCTCCGCCATCAGCCGGTCGAGGTCGCGGTCGGTGATGTGGCGCCGGTCCTCGCGCAAATGGGCGGTGATGCCGTCAGCCCCGGCGCGAGCGGCGGCATGGGCGGCACGCACCGGGTCGGGATGCTCGCCCCCGCGCGCATTCCGGATGGTCGCGACATGGTCGATGTTGACCCCCAGGCGGAGTTTGCGGGTCATGCGGCCGCTCGACTCCCTGGCTTGATCGCGGGAATTGCGGCAAGTGCGGGCGGCAGGGCGTCGGCGGCGTAGGTCGGCACGTCGAGGCGAATCAGCGACGTGTAGGGGACGCCGAGGTCGACGCTGCCATTAGACCGGTCGACCAGGCTCGCCGCGCCGACGACGGTGCCGCCGGCCGCCTCGATCGCCAGAATCGCCTCGCGCGACGACAGGCCGGTGGTGACGACATCCTCGACCATCAGCACGCGCGTGCCGGAATCGAGGGCGAAGCCGCGGCGCAGCGCGAATATCCCGTCGGGACGCTCGACGAACATCGCCGGTCTGCCCAGCGCGCGGCCCATTTCATGGCCGATGATGACGCCGCCCATCGCCGGAGAGACGACCGCGTCGATTCCGACATCGGGCAGCTTGGCGGCGAGCGCGCGGGCGAGCCGCTCGGCCCGGGCGCCGTCCATCAGGACCCGGGCGCATTGCAGGTAGCGCGGGCTGTGGAGCCCCGATGAAAGG
>NZ_JANMWY010000135.1:0-1785 GCF_031380695.1 Sphingomonas sp.
TGGCGGCGGTACGGCGCGACAGAAGCATCGTGCTCGTATTAGCGATTGGATAGACCGAGACGATGTGGCGCGGCATCGGCAACTGCTTGTCGCGCGCAGCGAGCGCGGTATTGATCGCGAGATTGCCGCCGGCGCTTTCGCCGACAAAGGCTAGACGGCGTGCGTCGCCACCCCACTTCGCGGCATTGTCGAGCGTGTAGCGATAGGCGGTGACGGCATCGTCATGTTGCGCTGGAAATTTGAACTCGGGCGCGTGGCGATATTCGACCGAGACGACCATCGCATTTAATTTCTTGGCCAACATTCGCGGGGTCGAGTCATAAACGTCTAGGTTGGCGATGACCCACCCGCCGCCATGGTAATAGACCAGCATGGGCAACAGGCCGCGCTTGCGCCCGGCGGGGGTGTAAATGCGCACGCGCTGCTCGGCCTCGGGACCATAGGCGAGCTCGCGAGTGACGACCGAGGGATCGGGCGCGCTGCTCATTCCGCCCTGACGAAGAACGACGGCGACGGCATCGGCAGGCGACGGCTGAGCCCGAGCCTGCGCCGGAGTGAGCGAATTGATCGGGCGAGCGCCGAGCTTGGCGAGGCCGTTGAGCACCGCCTGCATATCGGGCGCTGCGCGCGGCGGGAGCTGCTTCGAAGGAGGGCGGAAAACCGGCGGACGCGCATCGGGCGACCCATTCGGCGAACTTTGCGCAGTGGCGGCGCTGGCGAGCAGCATAAGCGGCGCGGCGAAAGCCACGCTGACGAACATAGACCTCATTGGTGGAAAACTCCTCAAAATCCCCCGAGCTCGTTAACCCCCGCAGAACCAAAGGCGTTCCACGCGGTCAACGAGGAAGCTCAAGCGAGCTTGTCTTTACTCCGCCTTGTCGTCGCCTGACGTCGCAGTTTCGCCAGCTTCACTCTCCTTCGCCACATCCTTCAACTTGCCCTTGCCGCCCTTCGGCTTGACCGCCTTGGGCGGGGCCGAGACGATCTCGAACGACGGCTGGTTGTCCTTGATGCGGACCTTGACCTCGCCGCCGTGGACCAGCTTGCCGAATAACAGCTCTTCGGCGAGCGGCTGCTTGATCTTCTCCTGGACCAGCCGCCCCATCGGCCGCGCGCCGTACATCTTGTCGTAGCCGCGGGTGGTGAGCCAGGCGCGCGCCTCGTCGTCGAGCTCGATATGGACATTGCGGTCGGCCAGCTGGAGCTCGAGCTGGAGGATGAACTTGTCGACCACGCGAGCGACGACCGCCGGGGGCAGGTAGGCGAACGGGACGACCGCATCGAGGCGATTGCGGAACTCGGGCGTGAACATCTTCTTGATCGCGTCTTCCTGGACGTCTTCGCGGTCGGAGACACCGAACCCGATTCCCTCGCGCGCCATATCGGACGCGCCGGCATTGGTCGTCATGATCAGGATGGTGTTGCGGAAATCGACGGTCTTGCCGTGGTGATCGGTGAGCTTGCCGTTGTCCATCACCTGCAACAGGATGTTGAACAGGTCAGGGTGGGCCTTCTCGATCTCGTCGAGCAGCAGGACCGAGTGCGGCTGCTGGTCAACCGCGTCGGTCAGGAGGCCGCCCTGGTCATAGCCGACATAGCCCGGCGGCGCGCCGATCAGCCGGCTGACCGAGTGGCGCTCCATATATTCGGACATGTCGAACCGCTGCAGCGGAATACCGAGGACCGACGCGAGCTGGCGCGCGACCTCGGTCTTGCCGACGCCGGTCGGCCCCGAGAAGAGATAGTTGCCGATCGGCTTGTCGGGTTCGCGCAGGCCCGCGCGGC
>NZ_JANMWY010000150.1:0-1798 GCF_031380695.1 Sphingomonas sp.
GGGGATCGCTGCATCGGCATGACGACTTCTGGCGGCTATGGTCACCGCGTCGGCAAGAGCCTGTTCTTCGGCGCGATCGACCCGGCGTTCGCCGACGCCGGAACGCGGTTCGACATCCAGGTCCAGGGCGAGCGTCGCTCAGCGGTGGTACTCGAACATCCGGCCTATGACGCCGACAATCTTCGTATGAAGGCCTGAGCGATGGCCGCCGAGCTCCCCCGCCGGGCCCGCGTCGTCATCGTCGGTGGCGGGGTGATCGGTTGTTCGATCGCCTATCATCTGACGAAGATCGGCTGGGGCGACGTCGTCCTGCTCGAACGCAAGCAGTTGACGAGCGGCACGACATGGCATGCGGCGGGACTGGTCGGGCAACTGCGGCCGTCGATCAACATGACGCGGCTCGCAAAATATACCGGCGAACTCTACCGCAGGCTCGAGGCTGAAACCGGGCAGGCGACCGGCTATCGCCAGTGTGGTTCGATCTCGATGGCGACGACCGCCGAGCGCTTCGAGGAATTGAAGCGCAGCGCATCAATGGCGAAGGTGTTCGACCTGCCGGTCGATGTCATCACGCCCGAGCGGATTAAGGAACTCTACCCGATCGCCAACGTCGACGATCTGGTCGGCGGCATTCATATCCCCAGCGACGGCTATGCCAATGCGGTCGACATCACGCAGGCGCTCGCCAAGGGCGCGCGTAGTGGCGGAGTGCGCATCTTCGAGAACAGCAAGGTCACGCGCATCCGTCACGACGGCGAGCGTGTCACCGGGGTCGAAACCGCCGAAGGGCAGATCGACGCCGATCATGTCGTACTGTGCGGGGGAATGTGGACACGCGATCTCGCGGTGAGCATTGGCGTGACGGTTCCGCTGCATGCCTGCGAACATTATTACGTGCTGTTCGAAGGCATCGACGGATTGTCCCCGGCGTTGCCTGTGCTGCGCGACTATGACTATTGCGGCTACTATAAATATGACGCGGGCAAGCTGCTGGTCGGGGCGTTCGAACCCCATGCGCGACCGTGGGGGATGGACGGCATTTCCGAGGATTTTTGCTTCGACGAGATCGAGGGGAATTTCGACCATTTCGAGCCGGTGCTGATCGACGCGATGCGGCGCGTGCCGGCGTTAGAGAATGCCGGCATCCAGAAATTCTTCTGCGGCCCCGAAAGTTTCACGCCCGACGTGCGCTATCATCTGGGCGAGAGCGCCGAGCTGAAAGGCTGCTTTGTCGCGGCGGGGCTCAATTCGATCGGGCTGCAATCGGCCGGCGGGATCGGCAAGGTCATGGCTGAATGGATCCGCGACGGCGTCCCACCGGCCGACCTGTGGACGGTCGATGTCCGCCGCAACATGCCGTTCCAGATCAACCGCAAATATCTGCGCGAGCGGGTCAGCGAGAGTCTCGGACTGCTCTATGCGACCCATTATCCGTTCAAGCAGTATGAGACGGCGCGCGGGGTGCGACGCTCGGCGATCCATGACCGGGTTGCGGCGGCGGGTGCCTGCCACGGCGAAGCCTTCGGCTGGGAACGGCCCAACTGGTATGGCGATCCCGGGTCGACGCCCAAATACGAATATAGTTTTGGTCGCCAGAACTGGTTTGAAAATTGTGCGGCCGAGTGCAAGGCGGTGCGCGAGGCCGTCGGGCTGTTCGACCAGTCGTCGTTCGCCAAGTTCCGGCTCGAGGGCCGCGACGCGCTGCGCGTGCTGGGCCGGGTGTGCGCGAACGAGGTCGACGTTGCGTGCGGGCGGCTGGTCTACACGCAGTGGCTTAACGAGAAGGGCGGGATCGAGG
>NZ_JANMWY010000151.1:0-3885 GCF_031380695.1 Sphingomonas sp.
CCTACCGCTCGCTCGGGCTCAGCCTCGACGGACAGGACATCGACTGCCTGACGATCGGCGAGGGCGACCTCACCGTGTGGCTCTACGCCCGTCAGCATCCCGGCGAATCGATGGCCGAATGGTGGATGGAGGGTGCGCTGGAGAAATTGACCGATCCCGACGATCCCGTCGCCCGCATCCTGCGCCGCGACTGCACCTTCCATGTCGTGCCCAACATGAACCCCGACGGATCGCGCCGCGGCCATTTGCGGACCAACGCCGCCGGCGTCAACCTCAACCGCGAATGGCACGCCCCGACCGCCGATCGCAGCCCCGAAGTGCTTTACGTCCGCAATGCGATGGACGCCGCTCCCCCGGCGTTCGCGATGGACGTCCACGGCGACGAGGCAATCCCGGCCAATTTCCTCGCCGGGTTCGAAGGCATTCCCTCGCTGACCGACCGCCAGTCGGCCCTGTTTAAAACCTTCTCCGACGCGCTCGAACGGCTTTCGCCCGATTTCCAGACGCGCCAGGGCTATGACAGCGCGCCGCCGGGAAAGGCCAATATGTCGATGTCGACGACCCAGCTCGCCGAGCGCTTCGGCTGCGTGTCGATGACGCTCGAAATGCCGTTCAAGGACAATAGCGACCTGCCCGACGAGCTCTACGGCTGGTCGCCCGAGCGCTCAAAATATCTCGCCGCCGCCTGCCTCGACGCGCTCCACGCGACACTGCCCGATCTGACGGCGGCCAAATAGCATGCCGACCCTCGTCCTGCTCCGCCACGGCCAATCGCAATGGAACCTCGAAAACCGCTTCACCGGCTGGTGGGACGTCGACCTGACCGAGCAGGGCGAGGGCGAGGCACGCGCCGCCGGGCGCCTGCTCAAGGAAAAGGGCTTCGATTTCGACCGCTGCTTCACCTCGCTCCAGACCCGCGCGATCCGCACGCTCGATCTGGTGCTGGCGGAAATGGGTCGCTCGTGGCTGCCGGTGACCAAGGCGTGGGAACTTAACGAGCGTCACTATGGCGGGCTGACGGGCCTGAACAAGGCCGAGACGGTCGCGAAGGTCGGCGAGGAGCAGGTCAAGATCTGGCGCCGCTCGTTCGACATCCCGCCGCCGCCGCTGGACGCCGACAGCCAATATGACGTCGCCTCCGACCGCCGCTACGCCGGGCTGCCGGTGCCGACGACCGAAAGCCTCAAGGACACCATTGCGCGCGTGCTCCCTTATTTCGAGAACCACATCGCCCCCGCGCTGACCGCCGGCGAGCGCGTCATCGTCGCCGCCCACGGCAACTCGCTCCGCGCGCTGGAGAAATATCTGTCGAACATCGCCGACCGCGACATCGTCGGCCTCGAAATCCCGACCGGCCAGCCGATCGTCTATGAGCTAGGCGACGATTTCGCGGTGAAGGACCGCTATTATCTGAGCGAGCGGTAGGGACGCTGTAGCACCCTAAGCCGCCACTTTCCCCCGGTACATCGCCTGGTCCGCCCGCGCGAGCACACACGCCGGCGTATCCCCCGCTTCGATCATCGTCATCCCGATCGCCACCGACAGCGGCACCGTTGCCGCGCCAATCTCGAACCGCTCTCCCGCTACCATTTCGACCAGCCGCGCCGCCGTCTCGGCCGCGCTCTGCTCGTCGGCATGGTCGAGCAGGATGCCGAATTCGTCGCCGCCCAGCCGCCCGACACAGTCGGTCGATCGCTCGCCGCTGACCAGCATCGCCGCTACATGGATCAGCGCGCGATCGCCCGTCTCATGACCATGGCGGTCGTTGACCAGCTTGAGCCCGTCGAGATCGACGAACAGCACTGCCGACGGCTCGCCGTATCGCACGACGCGCGCGATTCCCAGCTCCAGCGCCCGCAAAAACCCGCGCCGATTGGGCAGCGGCACCAGCGAATCATGATGCGCCAGCCGGTCGAGCTCGGCACAGCGCGCCTCGAGCTGGGCCACGCGTCCGCGCAGGCGGGCGATCTCCGTGTCCTTGGGCTCGGTCATGCCATGTTGCACCTGTTGCCATCCCTGAACGCGCGTCGGCGACGCATCCCTCATATCCCAGATCAAAACGACGGCAAACGCGGCTTTGATCCCTGTCCCACATTGCGCCACCCGGCGCATCTTCCTAAGCAAGGTGGCTTCGCGGGGAAACGGGGCGAACGTGCGTGGCGGATAACAGCATCGACATCGGCATCATCATGGGCAGCCGCTCCGACTGGGAGACGATGCGCCACGCCGCCGACACGCTCGCCGCGCTCGGCATTGGCCATGAAAGCAAGATCGTCTCGGCCCACCGCACGCCGCAGCGGCTCTACGACTATACCGCCGCCGCCGCCGCGCGGGGCCTCAGGATCATCATCGCGGGTGCGGGAGGCGCGGCGCATCTGCCCGGCATGGCGGCGTCGATGACCGCGCTGCCGGTGCTCGGCGTGCCAGTCGAATCGAAGGCGCTCGGCGGCGTCGACAGCTTGCTCTCGATCGTCCAGATGCCCGCCGGCGTCCCGGTCGGCACGCTCGCCATCGGCAAGCCCGGCGCGATCAACGCCGCGCTGCTCGCCGCGTCAATCCTCGCGCTGAACGATCCCGCCCTGGCTCGGCGGCTGGCCGCGTGGCGCAGCGCCCAGACCGACGCCGTGGCCGAATCACCCGAATGAGAATCGCGCCGGGCGGAACCATCGGCATCATCGGCGGCGGCCAGCTCGGCCGGATGCTCGCGCTCGCCGCCGCGCCATTGGGCTACAAGGTTCATGTCCTCGCGCCGGAGGATTCGCCCTGCGCGGCGGTCGTCACGGCGGACTATACCCGCGCCAGCTTCGACGATGCCGACGCGCTGGCCCGCTTCGCCGCAGAAGTCGACGTCGTCACTTACGAGTTCGAAAACCTCCCCGTCGCGCCGCTCGAAGCGCTCGGCGACAAGCTGCGTCCCGGCACCCGCTCGCTCGCCATCGCCCAAGACCGCGCCGCCGAGAAACGCTTCATCGAGGCGAGCGGCGCGCGCGTCTCCCCGTGGCGTGAGGTCAATGCACTCGACGACGTCACCGCCGCCGTCACCGCGCTCGGCCTGCCGCTGGTGCTCAAGAGCCGCCGCCTCGGCTACGACGGCAAGGGCCAGGCGTGGATCCGCCACCCCGACGACGCCGTTGCCGCCTGGGACAGCATCGGCCGCCAGCCCGCCGTTGCCGAAGCCGCGGTCGCCTACGACGCCGAATATTCCGTCCTCCTCGCCCGTACCGCGACCGGCGACATCGCCTGCTGGGACGTGCCGCGCAACAGCCACGAAGACGGCATCCTGCGCCGCTCCGACGTCCCCTCCGGCCTCGCCGATCTTGACACCGCCATCGGACAGGCGCGCACGCTGGCCGACGCCCTCGGCCATGTCGGCGTGATGGCGGTCGAATATTTCGCCACCCCCGCCGGCCCGCTCGTCAACGAAATCGCCCCCCGCGTCCACAACAGTGGCCACTGGACGATCGAAGGCGCCGAAACCTCGCAGTTCGAACAGCACATCCGCGCGGTGTGCGGCCTGCCGCTAGGGGCGGTTGGCATGACCGGGCGGGCGGTGGCGATGGACAATCTGCTGGGGGACGAGGTCGACCGCTGGGCCGAGCTGATCGCCGATCCGGGCGCGCATCTGCATTTGTACGGCAAGGGCGCGGCGCGGCCGGGGCGGAAGATGGGGCATGTGACCCGGGTGACGCGCTGAACGAAGGTCGGCCAACGCCCGCCTTCACCCCCGCCGTCGCCCCGGGCTTGACCCGGGGTCCCGCTTCTTATTGATCGAGACATAGCAAGTGGCGGCTGGGACTACATCTTAACGAATCGAGTGCAGAGACAATCGACGTTACGGAACCCACTTCATGCGCGATTTCGGCTTCTCGGCCAAAGCAATTTCCG
>NZ_JANMWY010000163.1:0-8246 GCF_031380695.1 Sphingomonas sp.
CACCGGCTGCAGTTTTTCATCGGCCGCCGGAATAGCCAAACCCGCGATCATCTCGCGCAGTTCCTGCCGGGCGGCGATATGCGCCATGCCGACGTCGCCGAGCAGGGCGAGGTCGAGCAAAGTCAGGCCCTTGGGGAACAGCTCGCGATAAATCACCCGCTCGCCGAGGCCGGGGATGACGCGGAAGCCGACCCGCCGCGCCAGCTCGTCCATCGCCGCGCCGACGCGGTGGAGGTTGTGCGACTGGATATGCTGCAGCCGGTTGCGCAGCACGACCCAGTCGACCGCCTTGCCGGTGTCCTTGGCGCGCTGCGTCCGGCTGTTCCAGATCAGCTCGGCATAGAAGCTGGGCTTAGTGATCTTGAATGTGTCGGGGTGGACCTGGCCGATCAGGTCGAGGTCGACGAAACTGTCGTTCATCGGGGTAACCAGCGTATCGGCCTTGACGATCGCGGCGCGGGCGACCGGGTCGTCGCGGCCGGGCGTGTCGATGACCAGCACGTCGCACTGCGCCGAGAGCCGGGCGATCGATCCTCCGAGCGCGTCCTCGGTCTGCTCGTCGAGCACTTCATAGGTCGCGACGGGCAGGGTGTCACCGGTCCGGCGCATGGTGGCGTCGCGGTTTTCGAGATAGCGGGTCGTCGTGCGCTGACGGCTGTCGAGGTCGAGCACGCCGACGCGGTGACCCGACGCAGCGAGCGCGATGGCGGTGTGAACCGCCGTCGTCGACTTGCCGGTACCGCCTTTTTCATTGGCGAAGACGATGAAATGCGGTTGGCTCATTGCCCGCCCGGCCCCTCTTAATATAGTCGGCGACGGCTGTAGTGGAGGGGACGAATCCTTGCAAACCATCCGTGAGTCGAGCGCGCTGAGGCCGGCGCTGGCGGCGCTGCGGGGCGCAGGCGAACGCCTGGCGCTGGTCCCGACGATGGGCGCGCTCCACGCCGGACACCTGGCGCTGGTCACCGCCGCGAAGCAGCGGGCCCAGCGGGTGGCGGCGACGATCTTCGTCAATCCGCTTCAGTTCGCGCCGGGCGAGGACCTCGATCGCTATCCGCGCCAGGAAGCGCACGACCTGGCGATGCTGGAGGAGGCGGGGTGCGCGCTGGTGTGGATGCCGACGGTCGCCGATCTCTATCCCGACGGCTTCGCTACGACCATCCATGTTGCCGGGACCAGCGAGCAATGGGAAGGCGCGGCGCGACCGGGGCATTTCGACGGGGTCGCGACGGTCGTCACGAAGCTGCTGATCGCGACGATGCCCGACATCGCGCTGTTCGGCGAAAAGGATTATCAGCAGCTGGCGGTGATCCGCCGCCTCGTCGCCGACCTTGGCTTGCCGACCGAGATCGCGGGCGTGCCGACCGTGCGCGATGGCGACGGCCTCGCCCTGTCGTCGCGCAACGCCTATCTGTCGCCCGACGAGCGGCGGCGGGCGCTGGCCTTGCCCAAGGCGCTGGGGTCGGTGCGCGACGCCGTCAGATCGGGTGAGCCGGTCAAGGAAGCGGTAGATGCCGCGCGGCAATTGCTCGCGCAGGCGGGTTTCGACCCGATCGACTATCTGGCGCTGGTCGATTCCGCCACGCTCGAACCGCTCGACGCGCTCGCCGGGCAAGCCCGGGTAATCGCCGCGGCGAGGATCGGTACGACCCGCTTGATCGACAATATCGCCGTTTAATTTCTCGGTCGTTCGACATCTTCGCGGCGTTAACCATTTGTTCGCTGTTGGCGGCCGAATGTCCTCTCAGTGGAAAACGGGGGACGATGAATGACCGCGATCAGCCAAAAGGGTGCAGAATTTCTTCTCCGCAGCAGGCTTGCCGAAGCCGAGGCTGGCGATGTGGATGCGCTGTTCGAACTCGGCGTGATCTATTCGACCGGGCGCGGGGGCACATCGGTCGACCTGATCGAGGCGCATAAATGGTTCAACCTGGGCGCGCTGTCGGGCGACATGCGATCGCAGCGGTGCCGCGCCGACATCGCCAGCGAGATGACCGCGCGCGAGATCGCCGACGCCCAGCGCCAGGCGCGTTCGTGGCTCGGCGCGACCCGCGACACGGCGCGCTACGCCGCGTGATGATCGCCCGCTTCAGCCGATCAAGCTGAACGGCGGGCAACCGATCCTTCAGCCACGATGCAGCCACATGGTCTCATATGCGTTGATGACCCCGAGCGTTTCGGGCGAATCATTCGTGATTTGAGGAGAAGGCCCATGTCGGCACTGAAGAAAATTCTGGCGGGGACCGCCGGGTTGGCCGCGTTGGTTGGGATCGCCAGCCCCGCCGCCGCGCAATATTATCCAGGCTATGGCTACGGCAATAGCTACGGATATGGCAGCAACAACGTCGGCAACGTCGTTGGCCAGGCGATCAACGGCGTCATCGCCGCCACTCAATATGGCAATTATCCCTATGGCAACGCGGGTTACGGCCAACGCTATGGCTATGGCATGAACTCGAACAGCGCCGTCGACCAGTGCAGCCGCGCGTTGCAGGGCCGCTACGGTGGTTACGGCTATAACGCCGGCCCGCGCATCAGCGGCATCCGCAGTGTGGAGCCGCGCAACAATGGTGCGGTTCGCGTTGACGGCCTCGTGTCGAGCTATTCGGGCTATGGCTACGGCGCGCCGAGCCAGACCTTCAGCTGCAAGGTCGATCGCTACGGGCGGGTAATCGACCTGCGCATCGATCGGAACGATCGTTATGGCTATAATGGCTACGGCAACGACTACGATCAACGCGGCTGGTAATGAACCCACTTCGGTGGACAGCGATGCGCCGGGCCTCTAGGGGTCCGGCGCATTCTTTTTGTCAGGATGCTTAGTGACCATTCAGCCCGCCGACACCATCCTGATCGTCGACTTCGGCAGCCAGGTCACCCAGCTGATTGCCCGCCGCGTGCGCGAGGCCGGGGTCTATTGCGAGATCGCCCCGTTCAATAGCGCGGCGGAAGCGTTCGAGCGGCTCAACCCGCGCGGTATCATCCTGTCGGGCGGACCTTCGTCGGTCACCTGGGAGGACAGCCCGCGCGCGCCGCAGCAGCTGTTCGACGCCGGCCTGCCGATCCTCGCGATCTGTTATGGCCAGCAGACGATGGCCCACCAGCTCGGCGGGCTGGTCGCGACGTCGGACAACAAGGAATTCGGCCGTGCGTTCATCGAGGTGGTCGCGTCGTCGACGCTGTTCGACGGGCTGTGGAATGTCGGCGATAACCACCAGGTGTGGATGAGCCACGGCGACCGGGTCGAGCGGCTACCCGATGGATTCTCGATCGTCGCCCGCTCCGAAGGCGCGCCCTATGCCATCGCGACCGACGAGGCACGGCGCTTCTATTCGATGATGTTCCACCCCGAGGTGGTCCACACCCCCGACGGCGGCAAGCTGCTCGCCAATTTCGCGCGGCATATCTGCGGCTGTTCGGGCGACTGGACAATGGGTGCGTTTCGCGCCGCCAAGATTGCCGAGATCCGCGCCCAGGTCGGCAACGGTAAAGTGATCTGCGGTCTGTCGGGTGGAGTCGACAGCGCGGTCGCCGCAGTCCTCATCCACGAGGCGATCGGCGACCAGCTGACCTGCGTGTTCGTCGACCATGGCCTGATGCGGTCGCACGAGGCCGAGCAGGTCGTCGCGCTGTTCCGCAACAGCTACAACATCCCGCTGGTCCACGTCGACGCCGAGCAATTGTTCCTGTCGGGGCTGGCCGGGGTCACCGACCCCGAGGCCAAGCGCAAATTCATCGGTAAGACCTTCATCGACGTGTTCGACACCGAGGCGACCAAGTTCGGCGGCGCGGATTTCCTGGCGCAGGGCACGCTCTATCCCGACGTGATCGAAAGCGTCAGCTTCACCGGCGGGCCATCGGTGACGATCAAGAGCCATCACAATGTCGGCGGCCTGCCCGAGCGGATGAACATGAAGCTGGTCGAACCGCTGCGCGAGCTGTTCAAGGACGAGGTCCGCGACCTCGGGCGCGAACTCGGCCTGCCCGACGCGTTCGTCGGCCGCCACCCCTTCCCTGGCCCCGGCCTTGCCATCCGCATCCCCGGCGAAGTAACCAAGGCGCGCTGCGATATCTTGCGCAAGGCCGATGCCGTCTACCTCGAGGAAATCCGCAACGCCGGGCTATACGACGCAATTTGGCAGGCCTTCGCGGTGCTGCTGCCGGTGCGCACGGTCGGCGTGATGGGCGACGCGCGCACCTATGACTATGTTTGCGCATTGCGAGCCGTCACGAGTGTCGACGGCATGACCGCCGACGTTTACCCGTTCGACCCCGCCTTCCTCAGCCGCGTCGCGACCCGCATCGTCAACGAGGTCGCAGGGATCAACCGGGTGACCTACGACTTCACGTCGAAGCCACCTGGCACGATCGAGTGGGAATAAATCGGGGCAAGCGAATGTCCGGGGGACATTTGCCCAATTTACTGACTGCTAAAACTTCACGCTGCCCTCGACCCCGATCATTCGCCGCTCGCCGGGCGAGATGAAAGAGCCGCCGAACTCGATCGCCGGGATGACCTCGTTGAGATATTTCTTGTCAAACAGATTGTTGGCGAACACCGCCAGCGAGAAATTGTCGCCCTCCAGCCCGGCGCGGGCATTGACCACGCCGAACTTGCGGCGGCGCGACACGTCATATTTCGCGTCGCCGACGAACCCCGGCAGGGCCAGCGCCGAGATCGGCAGCAGCGCGCTGAAGATGGTCGGTCGAGTCTGGTTCTGGACGGTGTGGAACCAGGTCGGCCCGGTCAGGCGGTAATCGACGCGCAACAGCAATTTCAGCGCACCCGACAGCGGCGCATCGACCTGCGTCCCGACGTTGAGCGTATAGTCTGCCGTATAGGGCGACTTGTTGCCGACGGTATAGGGCCGCGAGGCGTTCTTCTTGATCTTGCTGTCGGTGACATTGGCCGATCCGAAGATCTTCCACCACCGCACCGGCCGCACGTCGAGGTTCAACTCGGCGCCCTTCAAGTCGACCCGGTCGATGTTCGATACGACCCGCAGCAGGCCGAAGCCACCGACGAAGAATTCGAAGAACTGCATGTCGCGGACGCGGGTATAATAGCCGGCGAGGTCATATTTGACGACGCCGCCGAACAGATTGCCCTTGATCCCGGCCTCGAACGAGCTCGACCGTTCCTTGCGATAATTGTCCCTGATCAGCACGCCGGCATTGATCGTGCCGGGCGTCACGCCGTCGTTGAACGACGCATTGACCGTCGCCGCCGAGCCCTGGTTGTTGAAGCCGCCGGCTTTGAACCCGACGCCCCAGTCGGCATAGATATTCATGTCCGGAGTCGGTTTGTAGCTCAACGCCAGCTTGGGTTCGAGCAGCTTGAACGTCGCCTGCTTGTCCGCCAGCGGGCCGAAGGCGAGGCCGGGATTGATTGGACCGCCGGTGATCGGGTCGAGGACGTTGGGGACCCGGCTCGACGTCTTGCGATCTTCGATATCGTAACGCAGCGCGACGCTCGCCTTGAATTGGTCGGTCAGCGCATAGTCGGCCGAGCCGAAGCCGGCATACACATCGGTCGCGAACTGGTCGGCATAGAGCTGCGAGGTCGGGTTGATGCTGCCCGGCGCATTGTAAAGCGACTTGATCGCGCCCTGGCCAAGATCGGCACCCAGACTGACCCCGACCAGCCGGTCGATGTGCAGGTAATAGGCGCCCAGCTGCCAGTTGAACGGGCCACCGCCGGTCGATGCGAGCCGCACTTCGGCGCTGTAATCCTTTTGGTTGCGCACCTGATATTGCGTGCCGTCGCAGGTCGTCGGCGAGTAGGCGCCGAAGGTGGAGCCATTGGCCGGGGCAAAGATGAACGGCACCGGGATCGCGCCGATGAAGTCAGGCCGGTTGAGCGGGAAGCCGGTCAGGGCGGCAGTCGTCGCGAAGCATTTGTTGAGGACGGCGACGTTGGTTGCGTTGGCGGGCGTGCCAGGCACCGCTGCCAGCGAGATGTAGCGGGCGAAGTCGGCGGAGGTGCCGTCTGCGACGAGGTTCTGGTGAATGTCCGAGTAGAGCGCCCAGGCGGTCAGCTTCACGCCGCCCATGTCATGGTCGAGCTTGGCCGACGCCTCGACCGTGCGCTGGTCGTTAGTCGGGCGGATGTTGGAATAATAGCCGAACGGATGATCGTTGACGTTCTCGTAGAAGGCCGGGTTGACTGCGGCGAAATTGGGCAAGTGGAACGACGAGTTGAAGTTGATCGAGGCCCCGGTCAGCTTGGCGTAACGCGCCTTCAGGTCGATCGTCGTCGACGGCCCGAGCGAGCCGACCACCCGACCATCGACACCCCACACCTTCTGGTCGTCGATGGTCTTCGAATTGGCGAGGAAGCGGTTGCGGTAGAAGCCGTCGGTCTTGCGATAATTGCCCGACAGGACAAAGCCGACACCGGGCGCAATCGGCCCGGCGAGATAGGCCGATCCGGTGAACGTCTGCTGTTCGGCATAGCTGGCGCGCGCGCCGCCTTCGAGATGGTCGCCGGGCTTGAGCGTCGTCTGGATGATCGCACCGGCAGCGGCGTTGCGGCCATAGATGGCGCCCTGCGGCCCCTTGAGCACTTCGACCTGGCGCAGCGTGCCCTGGTCCTGGTTGAGCTGAGCGGTATTGGTCTTGAGGATCCCGTCGACGATCAGCGCGACCGAGCTTTCGGCGTCGCGCGCGCCATTGATGCCGCGGATGTTGATCTGCGTGTCGCCGGCCTCGGCGGAACCGGTGACGATCGTCACGCCGGGGGTCAGCTGGACGAAGTCGGCGGCGGTGCGCACCCCGGTCTTGGCGATGGTGTCGGCGCTGAGCACGGTGACCGAGGCAGGCACGTCGAGCAGTCGCTCGTTCTGGCGGCGGGCAGTGACGATGATGTCGGGGTCGGCGGGTACGGTCGCGACCGCAGCGGGCGGGGCCGAAGGGTCCTGCGCGCTCGCTGGCGAAGCAGTGGCAACAGCAACCAGCGAGGCGCTGGCAATCGCAATCCGCGACGTAAGCATCGGTCAGTCCCCCTTTGAGGTCCACGCGGTTCGGTCCGGTTGGATCCCGCCGCGCAGAATATGCGTAAGCGGGGCCGCGTCAAGGCAAGGTGAATTTCAGCTCGACAAATCGGTGTTGCCTTGCATCGGGCGACCCTCCCGGAGCATGGGGATCGCGTCCACCGGCGCGAAGGATTGCTCATGAGTCAGACCAGCGGCAGGAAGCCGATCATCGTGGGCATCGGCGGGACGACGCGGCCGTGGTCGTCGACCGAACAGGCGTTGGCGTTGGCGCTTCAAGCGGCCGCGCGCGCCGGCGCCGAAACCCGCCTGTTCGGGGGCGAATTCCTGACGCGCCTGCCGCATTATCCGTCCGACGGCAGTGACGATACGGTCGACGGGGCCGAGCTGGTCGCGGCCGTGCGCAACGCCGACGGGCTGATCATCGCCAGCCCGGGCTATCACGGCTCGATCTCTGGCCTCGTCAAGAATGCGGTTGATTACATCGAGGCGACGGCGAAGGATGCGCGGGCCTATCTCGACGGAGTTCCGGTCGGACTGATCGCCACCGCCTATGGCTGGCAGGCGAGCGGCAGCACACTGGCCACGCTGCGCTCGATCGTCCACGCGCTGCGTGGCTGGCCGACCCCGCTCGGCGCCGGAATCAACACTTCGGGGGGCATCTTCCGCGATGGCGAATGCACCGACGCCGGCGCGGCCGGGCAGCTCGATCTCGTCGGCCGGCAGGTCGTCCAGTTCGCCAGCCTGCACATCCAGGACCCCAGCGTGACCGACACCGGACACGAGTGACTATGCCCCTGCCGGGCAGGATTGACGAGCGGTGAGTGGCACTTAGCGCTCTGCCAGCCGTTTAATACGGCAAGGTTAGGACGATGTCGATGTCACATGTGCGTATCATAGCCGTCGGTTTGTTGACCGATGATGACCTGAATCGGCTCGGCCCCCAGTTTTCGCGCGCCTATCCGGTCGAGGACACGCCCTGCTTCGGCGAGCTCATGCACGCGATCGACGAAGCCGACCGCGATTTCTGGCGTCGCCGTGACCGTAGCGAAGCCGTCGACCAGCCGATCGAACATCGCATCATCATATCGCCGAAGTCATAATCAACCGGAAAGCGCGCGTTACTGGCTGAGGTCGCGGAAAAGCGAGAGGTAATAGCCGATCGCCGGACCGATGCTGGCCACCGGCGAGCGCTCGTTGAGGCCATGGCTGAAATCGTCCGAGCGTTTCATGAACATCGGGCTGGCCCCATAG
>NZ_JANMWY010000009.1:0-8000 GCF_031380695.1 Sphingomonas sp.
GCCATCCCGGTGACGCGCATCAAATCCGCGTCGGCCGGAGTGGCCCGAGGCGGACTTCATTGTCGGGAACCCGCCGTTCATTGGCGGCAAGGACATCCGCGACCGGCTGGGCAGCGAGACGGCCGAGGCGCTGTGGCGCGCGAACCCGAGGGTGCCGAAGTCAGCCGATTTCGTGATGCACTGGTGGGACCGGGCGGCGGACATATTGACGCGCGAGGGGACGCGGCTGCGGCGGTTCGGGTTCGTGACGACGAACAGCATCACGCAGGTGTTTTCGCGCCGGGTGATCGAGGGGTGGCTATCCTCCCCGGAACGGGGAGTGGGACCGCCGCCGCAGGCGGGGGTGGAGGGGGTTTCCCAGCCGAGTTCAGGTCCGTGCGACGAAGCCCCTCCGTCGGCTTCGCCGCCACCTCCCCGTGCCGGGGAGGAGCAGGAGCGCAAACTCCACCTGGTGCTCGCAATTCCCGATCATCCGTGGACGCGAGTGACGAAGGATGCGGCGGCGGTGCGGATCGCTATTACGGTGGCGCAGGCCGGGGCTGGGCCGGGCAAGCTGGTGCGGATCACCGGCGAGCGGGGGATCGACAGCGACGCGCCGGAACTGGACGAGGAGCCGCATTATGGCGCGATCAATGCCGATTTGAGCGTCGGGACCGACGTCACGCGGGTGGTGGCGTTGAAGGCGAACGAGGGGCTGTGTTCGCCCGGCGTGAAGCTGCACGGGGCAGGGTTCATCGTCACACCGGCGGAGGCGAAGGCGCTGGGGCTGGGGACGCGGCCGGGGCTGGAGAAGCATATTCGCGACTATCGCAATGGGCGCGACCTGCTGCAGCGGCCCCGCGGGGTGAAGGTGATCGATCTTTTCGGGCTGAGCGAGGCCGAGGTCATGAGCCGGTTTCCTGAAGTCGCCGACCACGTTATCCAAAACGTGAAACCCGAGCGCGACGGCAACAACCGCGCGACCTATCGTAATAAGTGGTGGGTGTTTGGCGAGCCGCGTGGCGATCAGCGCCCTGCGCTTGCGGGGTTGCCGCGCTACATAGCGACGACGGAGACGTCTAAGCACCGGCTGTTCCAGTTCGTCGATGGATCAGTGCTTGCAGACAATATGATTGTCGTAGTCGCGAGCGAAAATTCTGAGGTATTGGGTGTATTGTCTTCCCAGATACATGCCGAGTGGGTGCTGAAGCGCGGAGGCTGGCTCGGTTTCGGCAATGACAATCGTTACTCGAAGTCGCTCGTCTTCGATCCCTTCCCCTTCCCCGCCGCCACCCCCGATCAATCCGCCGCCATCGCCGCCGTTGCCGAACGGCTCGACGACACCCGCCGCGCGGCGCTGGCCGAGGACGACCGGCTGACGATGACCGGGCTCTACAATCTGGTCGCGGCGATCCGCGACGGGACGCTTGCTCCGCAGGACGAGGCCAAGGCGGTGCGGGCGCGGGCGCGGATCGTCGCCAAGCTGCACGACGAACTCGATGCCGTCGTTGCCGCCGCTTATGGCTGGGGCAAGGAATGGAGCAAGGCGCCGTTGCCGCCAGCGGAGATCGTCGCCCGCCTGGTCGCGCTCAATGCCGAGCGGGCAGCGGAAGAGCAGGCGGGGACGGTGCGGTGGCTGCGGCCCGACTATCAGATTCCGCGCTTCGGATGAGTGGGCCAGGCGACCGCGACCCTGGTTAGGGTGTGCGTTGACATGATCATCCTGAATTCGGGCGAGACGATGTGGCGGCGTGAAAAACGTCCCGAAACGAGACGCGACTTGCCAGTCGGGGGCAGATTCCGGTCGCCAACCCGTTGATTTCGATTATCATCGCGCCAGCGCGGATCATTAAGCGGTCACTGGCGTTGCTTACGCCATAGCGCCGGACCGACCGAGTGCGCGTGGGAGGAACAAGAATGACGATCTTTACCGGGACCTCGGGTAGCGACACCCTCACCGGCGGCTTGGCCGACGACACACTCACCGGGCTGGCGGGGGCCGACACGCTGATCGGCGGCGGTGGTGCCGACCTGTTCCGCGACACGGCAGCGGGCCTCAACGGCGACACGATTGCCGACCTGGGGCCGGGCGACCGGATCATCATCACCGACGCGAACCTGGCCAATTTCTCGGCCGCGATCGTCGGCAACACGTTGAGCTACAGCGGCGGATCGATCACGCTGACGGCGGTGCCGTTCGGGCGCGTCATTGCCACCACTGCGGTCGGTGGCGGCGTCGAGTTGCGCATCGCCCATGCGGCGACCAACGATTTCAGCGGCGACGGGATTAGCGACATCCTGTTCCGCAATATCACGACCGGCTCGCTCGCCGAGTGGCAGGGCCAGGCTAACGCCGATTTCGTCACCACGAGCGTCACGGCCAGTGTGCCCCTTGATTGGCACGTCGCGGGAACGGGTGATTTCAACGGCGACGGCAAGTCCGACATCCTGTGGCGCAACGACAATGGGGCGCTGGGCGATTGGTTCGGCAGTGCTGGCGGCACTTTCACCATCAACAGTGCGTTGCTGGTCTCGGTGCCCCTCGACTGGAAGGTCGCCGGTACCGGCGATTTCAACGGCGACGGCAAGACCGACATCCTGTGGCGCAATGACAATGGTACGATCGGCGACTGGCTGGGCACCGCCAATGGCAATTTTTCGATCACCAGTTTGCAAACGGCTGTGCCGATCGACTGGAAAATCGTCGGCACGGGCGATTTCAACGGCGACGGACGCGACGACATCTTGTGGCGTAATGACAATGGGACCGTCGGCAACTGGCTCGGCAATGCCAGCGGCGGGTTCGATGTCAATGCGAGCGTGCTGATTGGTGTGCCGAACGACTGGCAGGTGGCCGGGACCGGCGATTTCAATGGCGATGGTCGCTATGACATTCTGTGGCGCAACATCGACGGACGCGTCGGCGACTGGCTAGGGACGGGCAGCGGCGGCTTCACCATCAACGCGACGCTGACCCCGGTGCCGACCGATTGGCATGTCGCCGCGGTCAACGATTACAACGGCGACGGGCGCGACGACATCTTGTGGCGCAACGACAATGGCGGTGTTGGCGACTGGATTGGCACAGTGACGGGCGATTTCACGATCAATCCGACCGTTGCCGCAATGTCGCCCGCGTTCCATGTCCAGCCGGACCATCTCGTCTAAACGCGACGAAACCGCCATTTCGGTGCAAACGGACAATTAACCGGTTGCTCCTAGAAAAAGGGGTATGAGATCAGCGGGTTCAGGGGGTCCAGGCGAGGCCAGTGGCGTGGCGTGCGCGGCACCCTTGGGGTCCGACGAACGAATTCTGCTGGACGCTCTGCCGATCGCTGCGGCGGTTGTCGGCCGTACGCGGCGAGGGGTACTCAAACTGGTCGATCGCAACGCGCGGTTCGACGATACGATGGCCGTGTTCGGCGACGCCGCGCTCGTGGCCGGCGATTTTCGCAATTGTCCGCAGGTCGCGCTGGCCGCGATGATGACTGCGTTTCTGGCCGATTCTGCTGCAGCCGACGAATTGGCATTCACCAGCGGCGAGGGTGTCGGCGCGCGTCATTTCCTGGTCAAGCTGGCGCCGCTGAAGCAATGCCCGACATACGGTCCGCGCTGCCTGGTGAGTGTCGTCGACCGTACCGCCGAGGCCCAGTCGGAACGATCGCTGCGCGCCGAGATGCTGCGCGACAGCCTGACGGGATTGCCCAACCGGCTTGGTTTCACGGACACGATCGAATCCAGGGGTGCCCTGTCAGGCGGCGTCAGCGCCGATAGCGGCAATAGCGACGGTTCGCGCGACTATGCGGTGCTGGTCGTCGACGTGCGGAGATTCAGCCGGATCAATGAATCGATGGGCAGCCTGACCGGGGACGAGCTGTTGATCACCTTCGCCCGGCGCCTGATGTCGACGCTGCGCAGCGGGGATGTCCTGGCCCGCACCGGGGGCGATGAGTTCGCCATCCTGGTCGGAGTGCGGCGTGGGCGGGACGATGCCCTGGCCGCTGCCGAGCGGATCCAGCAGGTCCTGACCGCGCCGTTCCGCCTGTCCGAATTGGAAATCGGCGTCGAGTGCGCGATCGGCATCGCGCTGAGGCAGCCGGATCGAGAAGGCGAGGAACTGTTCCGCAACGCCCAGTTTGCGGTCAAGCAGGCCAAGACCGCCGGCTACCCACAAGTCTATGAACCGGGCGAGGCGAGCGCGGCGCGGCGGCGCTTTTCGATCGAGACCGAGTTGCGGCGCGCGCTCGACCGCGACGAACTGACGCTGGCCTTCCAGCCGCTGATCGACTTGCAGTCGGGCCGGGTTTCGGGATTCGAGGCACTGGCGCGGTGGCATCATCTTGACCGCGGGGAGATCTCGCCGACCGAATTCATTCCGGTCGCAGAGGAGAGCGGGTTGATCCTGGCGCTGGGCCGCTGGGCGATGGACAAGGCCGCGCAGACGCTGGCGGGGTGGGACCGCCAGATCGCGGCGGAGATGGGTGGCGGCGAGCGGCCACTTTATGTCGCGGTCAACCTGTCGGCGATTCAGGTCGCACGCGACGATGTCGCCGCGCTGGTGTCGAGCGCGCTGCGGTCGAGCGGGCTGAGCGGCAACCGCCTGTCGCTCGAACTGACCGAGAGCGCGATCGTCCAGGACCCGGGGCGGGCGACCCGCGTGTTCGACGCGCTCAAGGCACTCGATACGACGGTCGCGATGGACGATTTCGGCACCGGCTATTCCAGCCTTGCCTACCTCCAGCGCCTGCCGATCGACGTGCTCAAGATCGACCGCAGCTTTGTCACCGGGATAATGGGGGACCGTGACAGCGTGGCGATCGTTCGCGCGGTGCTGAGCCTGGCCAAGGCGCTGGGAATGTCGACCACCGCCGAAGGGATCGAGACGGTCGAGCTGGCGACGACGCTGGCGGCGCTGGGTTGTGCGACCGGGCAGGGGTTTCACTTCGCGCGGCCACTCGTGGCCGACGCGGCGATCGATTTCTGGCAGTCTCGCGCGCGTTAAGTTCGCGCGGGTCAGGAGCGGAAACGGCCGGCGCAACAGGGGGAAACGCCGGCCGTCCTTCCGCTCTATCGAGCAGAAACCGTTAGGGCATCAGCACCGAATCGATGACATGGATGACGCCGTTCGACTGCATCACATTGGCGATGGTGATGCGGGCCATGCCGCCCTTCGCGTCGATGACCTTGAAGCCATTGCCGACCTTGCGGAACATCAGCTTCTCACCCTGCACCGTGGTGAGGGACGCGGTGCCACGATGCTTGGCGGCCATCGCCGCGATCTGGCCGGCAGTGATGCGGCCGGGGACCACGTGATAGGTCAGGATGTTGGTCAGGGTCGCCTTGTTTTCCGGCTTGACGAGCGTGTCGACCGTGCCGGCGGGAAGCTTGGCGAAAGCGGCGTTAGTCGGGGCGAAGACGGTGAACGGACCCGGGCCCGACAGCGTCTCGACTAGGCCGGCGGCCTTGACCGCAGCGACGAGTGTCGTGTGATCCTTCGAGTTGACCGCATTCTCGATGATGTTCTTGGTCGGGTACATGGCGGCGCCGCCGACCATCGGGTTCATCATCTGGTGGCCGGCCATGTGGTGCTTGGCGGCGGCGGGCGCGGCGGTGAACGCGAGGCCGGCGGACGCAATCATCAGGGTGTGGGTAAGGCGAAGGCGCATGGAAATCTCCTGTAGAGGCGCCGTCGAAGGAGGAACCTTCGGCGGGACTGGCAAGAGATACGGGCAGGCCAGGAAAGTGGATGCAGGCGCGCGCGCCGGAAAATGGGCAGGCTGGCAAACGAAAACCGCCGACCCGAGGGCCGGCGGCTGACGAAAGTCCAATTGTGGTCGCGGATCAGGCGGCCTGGAGCGCAGTTGCCCGGCGGCGGCGGCGCAGGCTGTAGCCGGCAGCGCCAAAACCGAGAAGCATCATCGCCCAGGTCGCGGGCTCAGGCACCGGGTTTCCGAGCCGGTCCGTCACGGTGATGCTGTTCTGCTTCTGCAAGAAAATTCCGACGCCGTTGCCACCGCCAGCGACGTTGCAACTTGTAAGGCTGAGGCAAGACGTGATGCGGATGGCGCTGAGAACGTCACCACCGGTCGCGGTGAGCTGATAATCTTGCAGCTGATTGCCGGCCTGCGCGAAAGGGTTGGTCCCCGTCGGCGTGCCCCAACCACCACCGGCCAGCAGATATTCGACGAAAACATAGCCGCTGTTGACCAGCTGGACGCTGAACTGCAGGGCGTTAAAGAAGGGGACCGGGTCGACGATCAATTGCGTGAAGGTCCCACCACCAGCGACATCGCTGATCGCGGCGAACCCGGCACCGCCGGTGATGTGGATTGCCGTATTGCCCGTGAAGGTAACATCCGACGAGGCACCGCCCGACGCGGTCGAGCCATAAACGACCGTCGCGTCGTTAACCGCGTTAGTGCTGCTGGCATGAATAAATGTGCTTAAGTTCGGGCCGTTGATCGGCGCGATCGAGACGGCCGCCTGAGCCGGCGCGGCAAACGCGACCACGGCAGCCATGAGTGGAAGAGCAAGTTTACGCATTTGATGTCCCCAATGACCAGAGTTGACGCACAGGCACCGGGTTAACGAGCGGCGCGACTCAGCGTAAACAAATCATTAACCGTTATCCCGACGACGGTCGAGTCAAACTTTGCGGAAGGTTAGTTTTTTGAGTCCCTATATAGGATTCCGTAGCGGCGGGTGCAGCAACTCATAGCGAAAGAGCCGCCGGCTGCGTCCAACCGGCGGCTCTGATGGCCCAGAAGGGATCTATTTTAGGCGGCTTGCAGGGTGACCCGCTTGCGGCGGCGCAGGCTGACACCAGCGGCTCCGAAACCGACAAGCATCATCGCCCAAGTCGCGGGCTCAGGCACTGGCGAGCGCCCGGCGACTCCGCCGACGTTGCCAGTGTTCCCATTGGCCTGAACTACGTCGCTGGCGAAGTACACGTTGAAATTACCGTAGGCATTCGCAGTGAGTGACGAGAGCGTAAGCGGACCACTGCTCGAAGTTACCGTGAATGAAAGCGGACCAGCAAATCCCCCTGCATAGCCATTGGCACACGCCGTGGTGCAATCAATCGCGGCTGCAAAGGATCCAAATGGGGGACCGGTAACGCTCGTTGCCGCATCCGGAGAGACAGCAGCGAAACCGGCCGTCAGGTTCCAGATCGTCAGATTCCCCGCAATGTTAAAGGCAAGGGCGTTGTGGTTGGAATTGCCGTCATGAATTCGGTACGGCGCCGTCAGCGTCTCTACGAAATCCAGCGCTCCACCGTTCTCGGTGACCGTGACGGTTCCATATGGGCCAGAACCCAATCCTGCAGCCGGATCGGACAGAGTGAGATTAAACACCTGAACAGCCGCCGCGGCCGGAGCCGCCATCGAAAAAGCCGCCGCGATGGCGACAGCGTACACTACGCCTTTGAACATGATAGGCCCTTTCCACGGACTACTAAACTCAACCGTTAACCCCGCAAGGGCGAATCGGAATAATGAATTATTAACGCCGACTATTGTTTTCGTCGAGTGCCCCGGGGCGGGAAATTTTCGGCTGTGCCATCATGGGACTCGATACAAACCGTATCGATTTCGCAACGATGTCAGACCTTTGTCAGCATCCCGCTGGCGACGACCGGGCCCGTCGGCTGACCCGTTGGCGAGCCGCCGACCGGCTCGAGCGATATCGCCAGCATCGTTCCCGGCTTCATCATTGCCGCGCTTTTCGCATCGGCGATGACCGTCGTCCCGACGACGCGGAACACGCCGAGCGGAACCGGCTTGCCGCTATCGACGATCGCCCACAGCTGGGCGCTGTGGCCGGCCGGGATCGGCATCGGGCCGGGCAAGCGGACGGTGCTTGCGGCCGGATCGTAGATTGCCGGCATGGGCGCTTCCTTGCCGTGGGTGAGGGCGGCGAACATCGGCGCGGCCGCAGGCTGAGTAAGAGCAACAGGCGCGGGTTCCGGGCGGACCAGTATGACACCGGCCAGCGTCGCTGCGGCGAGTGACGACGCGAGC
>NZ_JANMWY010000131.1:0-6592 GCF_031380695.1 Sphingomonas sp.
GTCGAGGGCGCCGCACTAGCCCGGTCCGGGCGGCGCCCTTGCCTGATGAGCCGGGCCACGAATTCCGCCACGCCATGGCCTTTTTATAGTCCCGCAGGTTTTGCTGGACGCAGCCTAGAAGCTTCGTCCTGTGATGCTCGCGCGCGTGCGCGTAGGGGTGGAAAAATTTACCTTGCGCTGGTATCAGCGCGTGCCTGCGCAACAGAGGTAAGAGTCCCCATCGCCACAGGTGCAGGCACCCCGTGCACTCTTGGCCGCCGCTGCCATAAAGGCCGGATCGCGGGCGATGGCCGCCACGATCAACCTCAGCGATGGCGTTGGCCTTGCCCCCTGCTCGGCATCCCGAACGACAGAGTAGGACAGGGCGAACCGCTCGGCGAACTTGCGCTGGCTCAGCTTAAGGTGCCGGAAGCGCAGCCGGAACAGGTGGCGAGCAAAACCGTCCTTTCCAAAGTCGGGATCGAATATCTTTGCCGTCATATCCGCACACACCGCTTTTCGTCGCTTAGAATAGGGCGCCTGGGCAATCTTCAACCGGCGACCGGCGAGAACTCGCGCAACAAGCTGAGCAAGGCGATCGTCTCGGCCGAGCGCGAGCCGTGCTTCCAAGCGTTCCGGTTGCCAGCGGGGGCACCAGGATTAGTCCCGCCGTGCATGCGGCACCGCTTCCGCCCGTGAACCGCTGGGGACTGGCACTCCGTCCCGGAGCGGGTCCGGGCCAGGCAACGCGGCGATTGCGTTAGGCGCTCCGGGTGCATGGGATTGTTCGACTGATTCTCCATTTTCGATACCCCCTGCATGATGATGAACTTGATTGGCGATGACGGCCTGCCCGCCTTCATTGACATGCACATGGCGCACTGTTTGCTCGCGGGGTTGGTGCAACTTCGCCAATGCTTCGAGTGTGGCTCGACTCTGGGCCCGCACTGCACTTAATCTCGGGTTTGACAGCGCGACAAGGAGATTTGCCGTCCGACTGAAGGCCTCGAGCTGTTCGCGACAGCATCGGCCATCCGTTGACAGGCCAAGCGGAGAGCCAGAGAGCCAGAAACCGCCCTCGTCGATTTCAAATCCGAAGCCTGGGAGATTTAGGGCCAAGTCTCCATTTCTGCCTGTGCGCCTTGAAACTTCGCTTTTACGAGAGCCGTCACCCTCGCAATATATCCGGATTTCTTGCCCGAGTGGAAGGTGCTGCAAATTGATGCGCCCGTGTTCGAGTATCTGCGAATAGCAAGGCGTTGGCCATAATGCGACGCTCTGCGGTAACCGCCATGTTGCATCTGTGTTGCACGGAGGAGCTGGGAGCAAAGCGGAAATGGCGGAAAGCGGGGATAATCAGGCGCAGCAGAATGCAACACGAGATGAGGCAGCAAGAGGCCCCTTCCCGGTCCCATCCGTTTGAAATTTAACAATTTAAAATGGTAGCGGAGGAGGGACTTGAACCCCCGACACGCGGATTATGATTCCGCTGCTCTAACCAGCTGAGCTACTCCGCCCCGAGGGGGCCTGCGGCGAACCGCGGCGCGGCGAGCCTATACGGTGGCGGCGGTTAGTGGTCAACGGATCGTCCTTGGCGCTGCCCCAATGTCGCGATTTCTCACGGAACAACGCAGGGATACGTGACGTTGGCGCAGTCAAGGTGGAGAGACATAATGGAACCGACGACCCCGATCGAAACGCTATGCCGCATCGTCCTGCGCGGGCGGGAATATGAAGCGCAGACGGCGACCGACTATGACGGCGGCGAGGCGCCGGAGAATATCGACGGCGAAGATGGCGAAGCGCTGTCGGTGCTCGACGACGCGGTCAACGACAGCGTCGAGGCAGAATTGAGGAGCCAGTTCGACGATCTGGCCGAGGACCAGCTGGCCGAGGTGCTGGCGTTCTGCTGGGTCGGGTCCGGGACCTATGAAGCGAGCGATTGGGCCGAGGCGCTGGAGGCCGCCGGCGAAGAGGGCCATGGCGCGATCAACGAGTTGATGGACATGCCGATGCTGGCGGCGACGCTGGAGGCCGGAATGGCGGCGTTCGACATCAGTTGCGACAGTATCGGCGACCTCAGCTAGTACGGCGGAAGCGCCAGCGCTGAACCGTTTCCCACGGGCCGCCCAGGTAGCGGTGGAGGGCGAGGCCGGCGAGGCCGAGCGGTCGCGGACGGAAGCTGCGCTCCTTTTCCGCCATCAGGTCGCGGGCGATGCGCGGGTCGACCTTGTTCTGGATCGTGACATGGGCGCGCCAGCCCTGAGCGTCCTGCGCGCTCAGGCAACCCGAGAACGCCTCGGCCAGTTCACCTCGCACGTCGTCGAGTTCGTCGGAGACAATGGTGTAGGCCACGCCGCCGCCGAGGCTCCGCAGACCGGCAAGCGTGGCGCGTGGGGCCGGCGCGTCGGCGGCCTCGGCCAGGCGGCGGCGAAGCTCGACCTCGACCGACGGCGGGAGCGCGTGGAACAGGGTGAGGTGCGCCGACAATATGTTGCGCTCGGGCGGGAAATGCGCGCGGCGCTCGGCATCGAAGAAGGCGAAATCGGCGGGGGCGAAGTCGGCGGTGACGATCAGCGGGGCGTTCACCGCCAGTCGTCCTTGGCGACCTGTTCGAGCCGTTCGAACGCAGGCCGGTCGAGTGCCGTCGTGACAGAGTTGCCGGCGACCTTCGCGTCGCGCCACGGCAGGCGACGGACGGTTTCGCCAACACCGCCTACCCCGCCGCTGGACACGACGAGGTAGGCCAGCGAACCCCGCTCTGACGCGGCCATCGCATCAACGCAAACACCAAGATCGGTGCCGTCGGTGGTCGTCAGCTTAGCTCTGGTGAGCAAGGAGACGGGGAATAATGTCTCGCCCGGGCGCGCTTCGCTGGCCGTCGCGGCGCGCTCCGCCCCCTCCTCCAGCTTGGCCTGCCGACCGAGCCAGCGCCAGATGCCGAAAAAGTTGAGCGCGGTCAGGATGATGTTCTGCCACAGCAGGTTCGACTGGCCGGTCGTGATTCCAAGTGTGAGCCACGCCAGCGAGCCGACGGTAAAGACGACGAACCCCCAACCGGTGGTCCGCGTGCCGAGGTTGGACGCCGTCATCAGCGCGGCGATGGTCGTTGCGATTGGCGCGACCCAAGTGGCTAAAGATTCCATATCGGGCCTAACTGCCGAAGCCGGCGAACTGTTGCGAACGAAGCCTAAATCTCGACCTGACTGCCAAGCTCCACCACCCGATTGGTCGGCAGCTTGAAGAATTCCATCGCGCTTTGGGCATTGCGCAGCATCCAAGCGAACAGCTTCTCGCGCCAGATCGCCATTCCCGGCCGTTCGGCGGTGAGCAATGTCTGGCGCGAGAGAAAGAAACTCGTCCGCATCAGGTTCGACGTTCCGCAACTCTCGAGCTTGGCCAGCGCGGCAGGGACGTCGACCTCTTCCATGAAGCCGTAATGAAGGGTCGTGCGGAAGAAGCCCTGGCCATAATCTTCGCTCGTTACGCGGCGTTCCTCGGGAACGAAGGGCACGTCGCTGATCTGCACCGTGACGAGGATGTTGCGCTCGTGAAGCACCATATTGTGCTTGAGATTATGGAGCAGCGCCGGGGGAACACCGTCGCGCGCGCTGGTCATGAACACGGCGGTGTTGGGCACGCGCATCGCGCTGGCGGCGGCGGACTTGATGAACACCTTTAGCGGCAGCGAGTCGGCGTTCATCCGCTCGATCATCAGCTGGCGACCCCTCGCCCAGGTGGTCAGCAGGGTGAAGGCGATCGCGCCGATCAACAGCGGAAACCAGCCGCCGGCGAAGAATTTCGTCAGGTTCGACGCGAAGTAGATCCCGTCGATGAACATGAACAGGCCGATCACGACGACGACCAGGGCCATCGGCCATTCCCACACCTTGTAGGCCAGCACGCCGAGGTTGAGCGCGGTGATGAACATGGTGCCGGTGACGGCGATGCCATAGGCGGCAGCGAGATTGCTGCTCTCGCGGAAGCCCAGCACGAGCAGGATGACCAATATCATCAGCGTCCAGTTCATGAACGGGACGTAGATCTGGCCGAGCGCGCGCTCGCTGGTGTGGGCAATGCGCAAGCGCGGCATCAAGCCGAGCTGGATCGCTTGCTGGACGACCGAGAAGGTGCCGGTGATAACCGCCTGGCTAGCGATGATCGTCGCCGCAGTGGCGAGGATCACGAGCGGCAGGCGCAGGCTGTCGGGGGCCATGTAATAGAAGGGATTCTCGGACGCCACCGGGTTGGCCAGCATCAGCGCACCCTGCCCCAGATAGTTGAGGATCAGCGCCGGAAAGACGATCCACAGCCAGGCGAGCGTGATCGGGCGGCGGCCAAAATGGCCCATGTCGGCGTAGAGGGCTTCGGCCCCGGTGACGCACAATACGACCGAGCCGAGCGCCAGGAAGGCGAGCCCCGGATCATTGGCGATGAAGCGCCACGCCCAAACGGGATTTAGACCCGCGATGACCGAAGGGTTCGCCGCGATCTGGATCACGCCGAGGGCGGCGATCACGAGGAAGTAGAAGATCATCACTGGCCCGAACAGCCGCCCGACCGCGTCCGTCCCGCGCGACTGGATCATGAACAGGCCGATCAGGATGACGATCGAAGCCGGGATGACAAACGGCGTGAAGCTGGCGTTGACCGTCTCCAGCCCCTCGACCGCCGACAGCACAGACACTGCGGGCGTGATCATCGCGTCGCCGAAGAACAAGGCCGTGGCGGCGATGCCGAGCATGACCAGGCTGCGGCCCCAGCGGTTGCCGCCGGTCGATCGCTGAATGAGGGCGAGCAGGGCAAGGCTGCCGCCCTCCCCCTTGTTGTCGGCGCGCAGGATCAGCCAGACATATTTGATTGTCACGATCGCCACCAGCGACCAGAACATCAGGCACACGGTGCCGAAGATGTGGAGCCTGTCTACCGCCAGCGGGTGGTGGCCGACGAATACTTCCTTCATTGCGTAGAGTGGGCTGGTGCCGATGTCTCCGAACACCACCCCGATCGCGCCGAAGGTCAGCGCCGCGACCGAGCCTTGCGGCTGACCGTGGCCGCCGTGAAGGGTCTCGGCAGGCGGGTCGGTCGCCGGGGGCGCGCCGACGGCGACGGACGGGTCGGTCATTCGGGAATCCCTGGGGTGATCTTGGGACGCTGCGCAAGCGGAATGAGCGTTAAATCTCGACCTGGCTGCCGAGTTCCACGACGCGATTGGCGGGAAGCTTGAAGAATTCCATCGCGCTTTCCGCGTTGCGCAGCATCCACGCAAACAGTTTCTCGCGCCAGATCGCCATCCCGGGCCGCTCCGACGAGATCAATGTCTGGCGGGCGAGGAAGAAACTCGTGTCGATCATCCGATAGCGCGGGCCGCAATCCTCCAGCATCGACAGCGCAGCGGGCACGTCGACATCTTCCATGAAGCCATAGCGCAGGATGATGCGATAGAAGCCCTTGGACAGGTCCTCGGTCGTCAGGCGTTTGGCCGCATCGACATAGGGCACGTCCTCGATCCGCACGGTGAGCAGCAGGACGCGCTCGTGCAGCACCTTATTGTGCTTGAGGTTGTGGAGCAGCGCATGCGGCACGCCGACCGATGCGCTGGTCATGAACACCGCCGTACCCTGGACCCGCACCGCGCTGCTGGTCGCGGATTTGATGAACACGTCGACCGGGATCGCTTCCTCGTTCATCCGGACGATCATCAACTTGCGCCCGCGCGCCCAAGTGGTGAGCATGGTGAAGGCGATGAAGCCGACCAGCAGCGGGAACCAGCCGCCAACCGGCACCTTGAGCAGATTGGCGGCGAAATAGGTGACGTCGACGATCAGGAATAGCGCGACGATCGCCCCGGCGAGCAGGCGGTTCCACTTCCACAGGGTGAACAGCACGACCGCGATCAGCAGCGTGTCGATGAACATCGCACCGGTCACGGCGATGCCATAGGCGGCGGCGAGATTCGACGAGGTGCGGAAGTTGAGGACCAGCAGCAGCACCATCACCATCAGCGCCCAGTTGATCGCCGGGATGTAAATCTGGCCGGCGGCGGTCTCGCTGGTGTGGGTGATGCGCAGGCGCGGGATGAAGCCGAGCTGGATCGCCTGCTGGGTGACCGAGAAAGCGCCGGAGATGACCGCCTGGCTGGCGATGATCGTGGCAAAGGTGGCGAGGATCACCAGCGGTAGTCGGAGGGTTTCGGGAGCGAGGAAGAAGAAGGGGTTCTTGACCGTTTCGACCGCCTGCTCCGGCGGGAGCGCGAGCAGCATCGCCCCCTGCCCCATGTAGTTGAGGATCAGCGCCGGCAGGACGAAGAACAGCCACGACACGCGGATCGGGTTGCGGCCGAAATGGCCCATGTCCGAATAAAGTGCCTCCGCCCCGGTTACCGCCAGCACGACCGACCCCATGGCGATAAAGGCGCGGATCGGGTCGGCGGTGTAGAAATGGGCGGCGTTGAGCGGGTTCAATGTATGCCACAGCACTGCCGGATGATCGACGATATGCCACCCGCCAAGTGCCGCCAGCACAACGAAATAGAACAGCATGATCGGCCCGAACAGCGCGCCGACGACCGCCGTGCCGCGCGACTGGATCAGGAACAGGCCGATCAGGATGA
>NZ_JANMWY010000139.1:0-11162 GCF_031380695.1 Sphingomonas sp.
TCACCAAAGTTCACACGGTATCGGGTATCTTCGTCGGGGCGCTCGTCCGGCGGAATCGATGCGGGATCAGCGATGAGAATCAGCCACGTCCGAAGTGGCACGAGCGGGGGGCTGTAGGAAAGTTTTTTCGAGACGGTCTGCTGCTGGTGGAAAGGCGAGCGGTACTTTGCGGTGCGAACAGACCACAACCGACCAAGGGGCAGATGAGTGCGCGACCCCTATTATCCTGTCCGCGATCCAGCAAGCGACCGCGTCAGTATAGAGCGTGCCTTATTGCTCATGGTCCACCGCCCGCGATCCGGCAGCGCTTCAGCCTGAAAACGTCTTCCATGCCGATTTCGGTCAGCGCTTCAGCAAGTGCATCGCTCATGAAAATCTTGTTGTGCGCGGCCTCCTCGAACCACAGGTCGGGTCCGATAAGTGCCTGCCCGGACAGGACGACTTCGCCGTCGGGCTTGAAGTCATTGATATGCCAAACCTGCACCCCGGTGGCTTTCCTGACCAGGAACTTCGTCGCGTCTTCGGATTGTTCCGGCAGGATGCTATTCTTGATGCAGCCGAAATTGAGCAGCAAGAATTCACCTGGGTAGGGCGTTTCCAAGTCGGCTTGGTAGACGGTGAAGGGAATCAGGCCGCCTTCGCCAAAATCGAAGCGGGAAAGAACATCGGCGAGCTTGCCGCGGACGACAAAAAAACCAATTGAAAATATGTCTCCAGCCTTCTTGAATTGCCTTTCATCCCAGACCGCCATGGATTCGGGTAGCTCTTGGCGTTTTCGGACATGCCCTTGACCGTATAGTCGGATATTATTGTGCACATCATCAGGAGCGAGCGGAACTTCTGAAGCCGCTGGCTCCCATTCGTGGCCGTAAAACTTGACCCTAATTCCTTGGTCGTCGCCGAGCTTATTGTTGCTTTTTAGGCCACTCATCCACACGCCGCCGCTCATTTCTATGCCTTCCTGCCCCGACCTGCCTGTGGTTGTTCGTGCCGCCCCCGAATCAGCGCCCCGAGACCACTTTCCTAAAACCTTTGCCGCCGCGCCCACAGTATCACCAGCACCGACGCCAGCCCGAGACCAGCAAACAGCATGGTCGCCCCGGCGCGACCGAAATTGGTCACCCCGATATCCTCGACGATCCAGGACCAAAGGCGCACCTTGAAACCGTCAATGCCCGCCAGCTTCCCCGTCCATGCCATCAGCGCCAGAAAGCCGAAGACCGACAGTGAAATCCCCGCCGCCGCCAGATTAGGCCACTTCATGCAGCAATCTCCCGTCTACCGCTTACACATTCGGGCGCCGCGCACACAGGCGAGATGCTGCCCGTCGGCGGAAAAAGATAGACCGGCCGGCGGAGCGATTGCAGACCCCCGCACTCACTTGACGTTCGCGTAAACGGCAACTATCGGGCGGCCATGCTTGCAGCCCGGCTCTATTCCATCGGCGAGATGTGCGGCGATTTCGCCGTGACCGCCCGCGCCCTCCGCTTCTATGAGGACGAACTGCTGATCTCGCCCGAGCGGCGGGGGACGCAGCGGTTGTATTCCGAGCGGGATCGCGCGCGCCTGGCGTGGATTTTGCGCGGGAAGCGGGTCGGGTTCAGCCTGTCCGACATTCGCGAGATGCTCGATCTCTATGACGTCGGCGACCATCGCGAAACGCAGCGGCTGGTGACGCTCGACCGCTGCCGCAACCGCATCGAGTCGCTCCATCGGCAGCGCGAAGACATCGACGCGACCCTCACTGAATTGCACGACTTCATCGCCACGCTCGATCCCCCGTCTTCGGCCCCAGCCTCCTCGACCCCAGTTTCCCCCGCCAAGGAATAATCATGCCCAGCTACACGGCCCCCGTCCGCGATACGCAGTTCGTCATCGACCATGTCATCGGCCTCGGCAATTATTCGAACCTGCCGGGTTTCGCGAACGCCTCGAGCGACCTGATCGAAGCGATTCTCGGTGAGGGCGGGCGCTTCGCCAGCGAAGTGCTGGCCCCGCTCAACCGGGTCGGCGACGAGGAAGGCTGCACCCGCCACCCCGACGGATCGGTGACGACCCCGACCGGCTTCAAGGACGCCTACAAGCAGTTCTGCGACGGCGGCTGGACGACGCTGTCGGCACCCGAGGAATTTGGCGGGCAGGGCCTGCCGCACGTCGTGTCGACCGCAGTCAGCGAATATGTCCTGTCGGCCAACCAGGCGTTCGAAATGTACCACGGCCTGACCGCCGGGGCGATCGCATCGATCCTGACCAAGGGCACCGACGAGCAGAAGGCGACCTATGTCCCGCAGATGGTCTCGGGCAAGTGGACCGGCACGATGAACCTGACCGAGCCGCATTGCGGGACCGACCTCGGCCTGATCAAGAGCAAGGCCGAGCCCAATGCCGACGGCAGCTATGCCATTTCGGGGACGAAGATCTTCATTTCGTCCGGCGAGCATGACCTCAGCGACAACATCATCCACCTCGTGCTGGCGAAGATCGCCGGTGCTCCGGACTCGGTGAAGGGCATTTCGCTGTTCATCGTGCCCAAGTTCATGGTCAATCCCGACGGCTCGCTCGGCGCGCGCAATGCACTGTCGTGCGGGTCGATCGAACACAAGATGGGAATCCACGGCAATTCGACCTGCGTGATGAATTACGACGGCGCGACCGGCTATCTGGTCGGCGAGCCGGAGAAGGGTCTTGCTGCCATGTTCATCATGATGAACGCCGCGCGGCTTGGCGTCGGGCTGCAGGGGCTGGCGCAGGGCGAGGTCGCCTATCAGAACGCCGTCGCCTACGCCAAGGACCGCCGCCAGGGCCGCGCCCTCGTGCCCGACCAGCGCGATCCCGATGCCAAGGCCGACACATTGTTCGTCCACCCCGACGTCCGCCGCATGCTGATGGAGGCCAGGGCGTTCAACGAGGCGGCGCGGGCGTTCATCCTGTGGGGCGCGCTGCAGGTCGATCTCAGCCATCAGGCGGGGACCGAGGAGGAGCGGCAGATGGCCGACGACCTCATCTCGCTGCTGACCCCGGTGATCAAGGGCTATCTGACCGATCGCGGGTTCGAGGTGACGGTGATCGCGCAGCAGGTGTTCGGCGGCCACGGCTATATCGCCGAATGGGGCATGGAGCAGTTCGTCCGCGACGCCCGCATCGCCCAGATCTACGAGGGCACTAATGGCGTCCAGGCGATGGATCTGGTCGGGCGCAAGCTGGCCCAGAACAGTGGCCGCGCCGTCCGCGCCTTCTTCGAACTGGTCGGCCGCGACATTGCCGAAGCCAAGACGGCGGGCGATCCGGCCGGGCTCGCCGAATCCCTTGAAAAGGCGCTTGGCCATTTGCAGGGCGCGACGATGTGGCTCGCGCAGAACGGCATGGCCAACCCCAACAATGTCGGCGCGGCGGCCTATCCCTACATGCAGCTGATGGGCGCGGTGTCGCTCGGCTGGATGTGGCTGAAGATGGCGGCGGCGAGCAGCGGTCTGAAGGACCAGCCTAGCGAGGATCGCGCGTTCCACGAGGCCAAGCTGATCACCGCTCGCTTCTATGCCGAGCGCGAGCTGGCCGGGGCCGGTGCACTCCGCCGCAAGGTCGAGGCGGGCGCGGACAGCGTCATGGCACTCTCCGTCGAGGCGTTCTAGCTTAGCTCGCCTTGCGGTTCTGGCCGAGATGCCAGGGGCTTGCCTGTGGCTGATCGCTGACAGTCGGCTTGGTCGCCAGTCGCCCGAGATCGAAGACATCGGTGAACTGAAGCCCGAACATGCCCGCCTGGGCCCAGCGGACGGCGCCCATCACGGGGCCGATACCGACAATGTCGATCGTGACGGTCTGGCCCGGGGTGACGGTCTCCGCGCTCTCCACCAAGGCCCCCATCGCCGAGATGTTGCGCAGCCTGATTTCACGCCGCTCTCCGCCCAGGTTGACGAGTGCACGACGCATCAGGCGATGGCGCGGTTCGCGGGTGCTCTTGAAACCGTCGGCCTCGACCCGCGTCGAATTCGCGATTGCGCGGGCCTCCTCGAATGCGACCGGGCGGCCGAAGATATAGCCTTGAACCTGGCTCACGCCGAGCTCTCGGATCAGCTGGAGATCATCGTGCGTCTCGACCCCCTCCGCCGTCGTGTCCATGTCCAGGCTCTCCGCCAGCGTCACGATGGCGCGGATGATGGCACCGTTGCGGTTGACGCTCGACGATGCGCCACGAACGAAGCTCTGGTCGATCTTGATCTTGTCGAACGGGGCTTTCTTTAAATATCCCAGCGACGAATAGCCGGTGCCGAAATCGTCCAGCGCCAGCCGCACGCCAATGTTCTTGAGACGGGCAAAGGTCTCGTCGGTCGCATCGCCTTCGGCGAGGAACACGCCCTCGGTGATTTCCAGTTCCAGCCGCTCGGCACGCAGGCCGAACTCCATCAGCGTCGATGAGACGAGGTCGCAGATTGCCGGATCGTTGAACTGGATCGGCGACAGGTTGACGGCGATGCGGATGTGATCCGGCCAATGGGCCGCTTCGGCAATCGCCGTGCGCAGCGTCCACGCCCCGATCTTGCCGATCATGCCGCATTCCTCGGCGAGCGGCACGAACACCTCTGGCGAAATCGGCCCGCGCGACGGATGCTTCCAACGCAGCAGCGCCTCGAAACCGCATACTTCCTCGCCGGCGGTGCGGACGATCGGCTGGTAGGCGACCCACAATTCGTCGCGCTCGAGCGCCTGGCGCAGGTCGTTCTCGAGCAATTGCCGCTCGGCCGCTTCGCTGTGCATGGCGGGCGCATAGAACATATGCTTGCCGCGTCCCGAGTCCTTTGCGGCGTAGAGCGCGAGATCGGCGTCGCGGACCAGGCTGTCGGCATTGCCACGCCCGGGATCGCCGATCGCGATGCCGACCGACGCACCGATCGTTACGCGGTGACCCTCGATCGAGTAAGGGCGCGACACTTGCTCGATCAGAGTCCGGGCGAGCGATTCGATCAGCCCGGATTCGACCGCACCTGGTAACACCGCAATGAACTCGTCGCCGCCCAGTCGCCCGATCTGGCCATGGTCGCCCATCACGCTGATCAGTCGCTGCGCAACCTGGCGGAGAAGCGCGTCGCCGATCGGGTGACCAAGCGTGTCGTTGACGTTCTTGAACCGGTCGAGGTCGATCAGGAACAGCGCACAACCCTTCTGGCGCGAGGCGGCGTTGCGCAGCGCCTCGTCGAGCGTCTGGCGCATCAGCGCGCGATTAGGCAGGCCGGTCAGTGAATCGAACTTGGCGAGGCGAGTGATTTCCTGTTCCGAACGGCGCTGTTCGGTCAGGTCGGTCCCGATACCCCGGAAGCCCAGGAAACGACCATTCTCGTCGAACACCGGATTGCCCGACAGCGACCAGTGAATATCCTGGGCGCTGGCCGGGCGGACGACGACGTCGGAAAAGGGGAAGCGGGCCGAGAGATGGAAGCCGAGCGTGCGCTCCTCGCGCAACGGACCCTCGCTCGATCCATCGACCGACAGCAGGTCGGTGAACTGCCGGCCGAGCAGCGCCGCCGGTTCGCACGCGAAATCCTCGGCCAATTGCTGCGAGACATAGGACAGCGTGCCCTGCGCGTTGGTTTCCCAGAACCAGCCACGGCCGCTGTTCTCGAACTCGATAACGAAGCGCAGCGCCTTTTGGGCGTCGGCGTCGAGCTGCAACCGTTGCCGCGCGCCGGCGATCATGGTGCGGGTGCCGGCGACCGAATAGGCGATCACGATGAGCGAGAGCGCGGCAATCCCGACGATCAGCATCGGGTGATCGCTGGTGAGCAGGGCAGCTATCGCTCCGACAAGGCCGCAAAGAATCGTCATCGGCGGCGATTCGATCGCGACGATCGCGGTAAATGTGACCCCGGCACCGATCAGCAAGGGCGATAAGCCCGACAGCTGCATCGCAGGATTCGCGGCAGACAGGCTGAACATGGCCCATAGGGCGCTGACGACGACGACATAGCCGCAAATTAGCCGGGTGACGTTGTGCGGCAGGAGGTGGAGTCGCTCGCGGAAGCGAATGAGCGCCGCAGCGGCACCATCTAGGGCGAAGATGAGACAGATGGGACCGACGACCGCGCCCGCCAGGCTCTGGCCACCAGCAACTATACTGTAGATCACGAGGGTCAGGCCGCACAGCAGATGCATCGCGCAAAGCAGCAGCGGCACCAGGTGCAGCTGGGTCATGCGCTGTTCGGCCAAAGTCACGTCCTGCGACGTGTCCGGTGGCGAAATGTCGAATGACAACGCTTCCGCCACGGTCGCTTTCGCTTCCCGCTCGACCGCACTGGCAAACCTGGCTTGACGCATTATTCGACCCACTTCATCCGGATCGGATTAAACAGGGTGCGTTAACAAGCCTTCAGCATGTTGCATTAAATCTCCGTTACCTCAAACAAGTTAACCCTGCTCGGGGAGGAAGTCGGGGACCGACAGGTAGCGCTCTCCGGTGTCGTAGTTGAATGTCAGGATGCGTGGCTTGGGGCCAAGCTCTGCCAGCTTCTGGTCAATTGCTGCAAGGCTTGCGCCCGAGGAAATGCCGACCAGCACTCCCTCCTCGCGGGCGGAGCGGCGCGCCCATTCCTTGGCGGCATCGGGCGCTACCTGGATCACGCCATCGATCGCGCTCATGTCGAGGTTGACCGGAATGAAGCCGGCGCCGATGCCCTGAATCGGATGCGGCGCGGGCTCGCCGCCGCTGATCACCGGTGACAGCGTTGGTTCGACCGCGAACACTTTGAGGTTCGGCCAGGCCTTCTTGAGGACGTGGGCGACGCCGGTGATATGGCCGCCGGTGCCGACCCCGGTGATGATCGCGTCGATCGGCGAGTCCTTGAAATCGGCGAGGATTTCCTGCGCGGTGGTGCGCTCGTGAACTTCGATGTTGGCGGGGTTGTCGAACTGTGCCGGCATCCACGCGCCGGGGGTCGAGGCGATCAACTCCTCGGCGCGGGCGATGGCACCCTTCATGCCCTTCTCGCGCGGGGTGAGGTCGAACGTCGCGCCATAAGCGAGCATCAGGCGGCGCCGCTCGATTCTCAAGCTCTCGGGCATGACGATGACCAGCTTGTATCCCTTGACCGCCGCGACCATCGCCAGGCCGATGCCGGTATTGCCCGATGTCGGCTCGATGATCGTGCCGCCCGGCGTGAGCTTCCCCGAGCGCTCGGCGTCTTCGATCATCGCCAGCGCGATGCGGTCCTTGATCGAGGCACCGGGGTTGCTGCGCTCATTCTTCGACCACACTTCGGCGCGGTCGCCGAACAGGCGGTTGATGCGCACGTGGGCGGTATTGCCGATGGTGTCGAGGATCGAGTTCGCCTTCATGTCACATGTTCCTTGGCAGGGGATGGGGCTATTTCGGGGGGATCGAAGCTCTTCGCAAGTCGCAATTCGGGAAATTTCCACGCCCAGATGGCGACTACCGCAACTGCGCCGACGCCGCCGGCGACGACCGCGGCGACGGGCCCGATCAACGCGGCGAGGAAACCGCTCTCGGCCTCGCCGAGTTCGTTCGACGCACTGATGAATACCGAGCTGACCGCACCGACCCGCCCCCGCATCGCGTCGGGTGTGTGCAGCTGGATCAGCGACTGGCGCACATAGACCGACAACATGTCGGCCGCGCCCAGGAGCGTCAGGCAGGCTAGGCTGAGCGGCATCGAGCGCGACAGGCCGAACACTACCGTCGCCAACCCGAATACGGCGACCGCCAACAACATCTTGACCCCGACATTGTGGCGCAGCGGGCGGAACGCGAAGAAGGCCGCGGTCAGGGTCGCACCCAGCGCCGGGGCGGCACGAAGGTGGCCGAGGCCTTCCGGTCCGGCATGGAGGATGTCGCGCGCGAACACCGGCAGCATCGCCGTCGCCCCGCCAAGCAGAACCGCGAACAGGTCGAGGCTGATCGCCCCCAGCACCAGCCCGTTGGTCCGGACGTAATGAATGCCCTCGGTCGTCTTGCGCCAGAACCCGATCGTCCGGTCCGTCAAGGGACGTGGCACGGGCGGGATGCCCATCATTGCCAGCAATGCGATCACGAACAGCAGCGCGCTGATCGCATAAGGCCAGGTCGGCCCGATCGCGTAGAGGTAACCGCCCAGCGCCGGGCCGATGACCGATCCGGATTGCCACGAGATCGACGACAGGGCGATCGCGTGGGGCAGGATGTCGCGCGGGACAAGGTTAGGCGCGAGCGCTTGGAACGCCGGTCCTGAGAAGCCGCGCGCTACGCCCAGCAGGGCGGCAACGACGAACAGCGCGGTGAGGGTCGTCGTTCCGGTCCACGCCAGCCACCCGAGCGCTGCCGCACAGCCCAGCTCGAGCAGGATCGTCGCCGCCCCGATCAGCCGCCGATCGAGATGGTCGGCCGCCCAGCCTGTCACTGGCACGAGCAGGAACAGCGGCGCGAACTGGACCAGGCCGATGATCCCAAGCCGGAACGCCGCTTCCTTCAGCGACATCGTCTCGCGGGCAATGTCGTAGACTTGCCAACCAATAATGATAACCATTGCCAACTGGGCAATGGTCGACGCCAGCCGCGCAACGAAATAGGCGCGAAAGGCGGGGATGCGCAGGGGGTCCGGGATCCAATTCACGCGAACGCCCTAGCGGGGCATCGTCGCCACCGCTACATCCTTGGCGATGGCCAAGCTCAAGACCCGTTACGTCTGCACCGCGTGCGGCTCCGCCCAGTCGCGCTGGCAGGGGCAGTGCCCCGACTGTGCCGAGTGGAATTCGATCCAGCAGGAGGCCGCCGCCCTCTCGACCGTGTTCGCGCAGAAGCACGACCTGTCGACCGGTGGCCGCCCGATCGAGCTGGTCGGGCTCGACGTCGTGGTCGCGCTGCCGCCGCGCCTCGTCAGGGGCATCGCCGAGTTCGAGCGGGCGGTCGGTGGCGGGCTGGTGCCCGGCTCGGCGACGCTGATTGGCGGCGACCCCGGCATCGGCAAGTCGACCCTGCTGCTGCAGGTCGCGGCGAACATGGCCAGCGCCGGGCGCGACGTCGTCTATCTCTCCGGCGAGGAAGCCGCCGACCAGGTCCGCCTGCGCGCGATCCGCCTCGGCCTCGGCGGCGCCCCCGTCCGCCTCGCCGCGGCCACCTCGGTCCGCGACATCCTCACGACTCTGGGGCAGGACGAGCCGCCCGCACTGCTCGTCATCGATTCGATCCAGACGATGCACAGCGACTTGATCGAAGGCGCCCCCGGCACGGTATCGCAGGTGCGGGCCTCGGCGTACGAATTGATCCGATATGCCAAGGACAGCGGCACGGCGGTGGTCCTCGTCGGCCATGTCACCAAGGACGGAACGATCGCCGGGCCGCGCGTGCTCGAACATATGGTCGACACGGTGCTGGGGTTCGAGGGCGAGCGCAGCCACCAGTATCGCATCCTGCGCGCGGTCAAGAACCGCTTCGGCGGGACCGACGAGATCGGCGTGTTCGCGATGGAGGGGGCGGGGTTGGCCGAAGTGCCCAATCCGTCGGCCCTGTTCCTGACCCAGCGCGGCGAGTCGGTCAGCGGCACGGCGGTGTTCCCGGCACTGGAGGGCACGCGCCCGGTCTTGGTCGAGATTCAGGCGCTGGTCGTGCGGCTGGCGAGCGGCGCGACGCCGCGGCGGGCGGCGGTCGGCTGGGATAGCGGGCGGTTGGCGATGGTGCTGGCGGTGTTGGAAGCCCGCTGCGGGATGAGTTTCGCGACCGCCGAAGTCTATCTAAACGTCGCCGGCGGCTACCGCCTGTCCGATCCCGCCGCCGACCTCGCCGTCGCTGCCGCTTTGGTCTCCGCACTGAGTGAGCGGCCGGTTCCTGGCGAATGCGTCGTGCTCGGCGAAGTCGCACTGTCGGGCGAAGTCCGCCCCGTCGCCCACGCCGCGCTGCGCCTTAAGGAATCCGCCAAGCTCGGCTTCGAGCGCGCCTGGGTGCCCGCCGGAGTCGACAGCGAAAGCGGCATCGCCCTGACCCGCTTCGCCAATTTGCGCGGACTGGTGGATCAGATTTTGGGGCGGTGACGTCGTTTACGAGATTGGCACGGAACGCGGTTAAACCGGGATGATGGACCTGCCTTACAATCCGAAGCGCCTGCCTAAGGAGTTGATCGTCGTCGGCGCGATTATCCTGCTGGTCGCCGCCGGGATGACGGGGTGGGATTGCGCATCTGGAGGCGTGTGACAAAGAATCTCTACGCGGGCGTTGCTCGAGATCGTCTGTCCGGCGGCGGTGACCGACGTCCGCTTTCCCGTTCCGCATTGGTATGCGTTTTTCTCCAAGCTGTTCCTGTTGTGGGTAGTTGGCGGGGCGACATTGGTCGCTGGTGTCGTCCTTGCCATTCGCGACCGTCGGCGCAGTCGTCCGCCACCATCTCGCCAGGCGATTGCCGGACCGGCGTTGGCGGAGGAGGCCGAACCCGCAACCTTTGGACGAAAGCCGATCATGGTTCTCAGCCCTTCTGCCTATAAACCGTCGCCCGAACGTCAGGCCCTGCTCGCGCTGGAAACGGGGGTGCGCGAAGCGGCGGCGCGGGGCGATCTCGACGGCGCGCTCGCATTGGTCGACCGCGCGATCCGGGATTGCAACGACGACCGCCTGACCGCTGCGGCCAGCAGCTCGCGGTCGGCTGATTTCGACTGGGTCACCATCGTCGCCGCCGCCGTCGAAGCTGACGTTGTGGCGAAGGCGGTGGGTGAGGAGGGCTGCCAGGACGTCCTGCTCGAACTGGGGTCGGTCGATGAAGACCGGACCCTGCTCTATCGCAGCTTTTTCGGTCCGCGTCCTCCGCAGGAGGTCGCATGGTTGTTGAAGCACGGGCAGACCCTGCGTGAGCACGGTCCGGTACGGCAGACGATCGCGATCGTCGGGATCGACCATCTAGCTGTGCTGGAAGCCTCGAAGGGCTGGACATCCGAAAACACGGGACGGGCAATCGTCGTGGCGGAGGTGGAGCGGAGACATCTCGTTAGCTCACTGGCGGGGACGATGCTCGTGCTTCGCTATCTCGATATCGTTCGTCGTCATGCCGCCGCGACGGGGTTTCCCTTTCCCGTGACGCTTCGTGCCGGGGTGGCGTCGATCGGCGGGGAAGATGCCATTCGGCAGCGTGATCCCCGCCTCGGGCTTGACCCCCCCTGCCGCGTCGCGCCCATTGGCGATGAGGTGGTCGCCCGAC
>NZ_JANMWY010000011.1:0-7337 GCF_031380695.1 Sphingomonas sp.
GTATCGGTCGACAAATGCGTCGAATTCGGCGTGGAAATCCTCAAGATCGCCAGCTCGGATGTCCGCGACAAGACATTGCTTGCCAAGATCGCCGGAGCCGGGCTTCCGGTTATCGCGTCGAGCGGCGGCGCCAACCTCGAACATCTCGACGAACTGGTCGAATTTTTCACAAGCCGCAACGTGCCCTTCGCGCTCAACCATTGCGTGTCGCTCTATCCGTCGGAAGATAGCGACCTCGAACTCGACCAGATCGATTTCCTCAAGGGTCGCTATCCACAGATCACGGTCGGCCTTTCAACCCACGAGCAGCGCGACTGGCACGATTCGATGCTAATTGCTTATGGCAAGGGTGCCCGCACCTTCGAGCGTCATATCGACATCGACTATGAGGGCGTTCCGGTTAGCAGCTATTGCACCAAACCCGAGCAGGCCGACATCTGGTTCCGCGCGTTCAAGAAGGCGCAGGAAATGTGTGGCAGCAGTGGCGCCAAGGCACGTCGCGAAGTGCCCGAGGGCGAGCGCCGTTATCTCGATGCGCTAGTCCGCGGGGTGTACGCCAGGCATGACCTGGCTGCCGGCGAGTCGCTGTCGCGCGACAATATCTATTTCTCCGTGCCGCTGCTCAAGGGCCAAATCTCGACCCGCGAATTCGTCGGTGGCGAAGTGCTGACGAGGCCGCTGGCGGCTGACCGGCCGCTGCACATCGACATGGTCGACGCACCGATCAAGGCGAACCGCGAGCTGGTCGCGCTGATCAGCGATCGCGGGCTGGAGAATGAGCCGGTGGCCGCCCCCATCACGGCGCGCGCTGCTTCCTGAACTCAGGCCGCCTAAGCCGATCCGAAGTGACGGGCCGCTGGATGACAGCGGCCCGTTTCGGGTCCGGCGCAGCAACTCGCGCAGATCCGCCCGCCCCGGTTCCAGCGGATCGCAAAACCGGCTAGACCTCGTGCGCCCGACTCTTTTCATAACAGGTTGATGCATGACGCTTGTTCGACTGTCCGATTATGTAGCACAGCGCTTGGTCGCTCACGGCGTCCGCCATGTGTTCATGCTGACCGGTGGCGGGGCGATGCACCTCAACGACGCGCTCGGGCGGGCACCCGGCCTGCGCTACGTCTGCTGTCACCACGAGCAGGCGCTGTCGATGGCGGCGGAAAGTTATACGCGCCTGTCGGGGCGGCTGGCGGCGGTCAATGTCACGACCGGCCCGGGGAGCATCAACGCTTTTAACGGCGTTCATGGCGCCTACACTGATTCGGTCGCGATGATCGTCCTGTCGGGGCAGGCGAAGCGAGAGACGTTGCGCCAGAATGCGCCGGTAGTGCTTCGCCAACTCGGCGATCAGGAGTCCGACACGGTCGCCATGGTCCGGCCGATCACCAAATTCGCGGAACTGGTCCAGAACCCGTGCGACATCCGCTATATGATGGATAAGGCGCTGTGGCTGGCCGAGACCGGACGGCCGGGACCGGTGTGGCTCGACATTCCGATCGACGTGCAGTCGGCGCTGATCGATCCCGAGGCGTTGCACGGCTTTGACTCGCGCGTTGAAGGCTATGGACGCGACTTCGCGATTCCGTCCGAATATGGCTGGTTGACCGGCGAGCCGCTGCGCGCGGCGGCGCGCGCGGTGATCGATGCGGTCGCGCAATCGAAGCGCCCTGTGCTGATCCCCGGGACCGGCATCCGTATCGCCGGTATGCACGAGCAATTCCTCGCCGTCGCGGACAAGCTGGGCATCGCCATTGCCCCGGCGTGGAACGCGCAGGATGTCGTCGCCGACGATCACCCGCTCTATGTCGGGCGGCCCGGGACGGTCGGCGATCGCGCTGGCAATTTCGCGGTGCAGCGGGCCGACCTCCTGCTCGTGCTCGGCTGCCGGCTAAACATCCGTCAGGTGAGCTATAATTTCGCCGGCTTCGCTCCGCTGGCGCGCAAGATCATGGTCGATGTCGACGCCGCCGAGTTGCACAAGCCGACGCTGAGCATCGACATGCCGGTCCACGCCGACCTGAAGACGTTCCTACCGGTGCTGCTGGAGCAACTCGACGGCTACACGCCGCCCGCCGCCCACCGCAGCTATGTCGACTGGGGCTTGGAGCGGCGGCGGCTATATGGCGCGGTGCTGCCCGAATATTGGGACACAAAAGGCATGGTGAACCCTTACTGCTTTGTCGAGACGCTGTTCGAACAGCTCGAGAAAAATGAAGTGATCGTGATGGCCGATGCGACTGCGGCGGTGTGCACGGTCCAGGCCGCCAAGCTGAAGCAGGGCCAGCGGCTCTATTCAAACAGCGGCGCCGCCTCGATGGGCTATGATCTGCCCGCGACGATCGGTGCGTGGCACGCAATGCCCGAGGGCAAGAGGCGGATCATCTGCATGGCCGGCGACGGCAGCATCATGCAGAATATCCAGGAGCTACAGACCATTTCCGGGCAGCGCATTCCGGCCAAGATCTTCCTCTATAATAATAGCGGCTATCACTCGATCCGCCAGTCGCAGCAGGCCTATTTCGACGGTTTCTCAGTCGGTTGCGGGCCTGACAGCGGCGTCACTTTTCCCGACTTCGAAAAGGTCGCTGGGGCGTTCGGGTTCGCCTTCACGCGCACGTCTGACCACCAGGACATGGGTCGCGCCATCGCCGAGACGCTGGCCGCCGACGGGCCGGCAATCTGTGAGATCATGGTCGACAAGGGCCAGAATTTTGCTCCGAAAGTGTCGTCACGGCGGCTCGAGGACGGGTCGATGGTGACGGCACCGATGGAGGACCTCGCGCCATTCCTGCCGCGTGACGAGCTCGAGCGGGCGCTCGCGCTGCCGGAATGAATTTCCGCCACATCGTCTTCGATCTTGACGGCACGCTGGTCGACAGCGCCATCCACAATGCCGCGATCCTCAGCGAGATGCTGGCCGAGCGCGGTAGTGAGCGGCGCGTCACGCGGGCCGACGCCATCCCCCACATGAGCTATGGCGGGCCGCATCTGGTAACCCACCTGCTCGGCGCGGAGTGCGGCGACGAGATGGTCGAAGTTGCGGATTTTCGCGCCCGTCTCGCTGCCCGGCCGACGCCCGAAACCTGCATTTATCCCGGTGTGCGCAGCGGCATGGCGAAGCTGGCAGCGCAGGGCCTTGTGATGGGCGTCTGCTCGAACAAACCGCAGCATCTGTGCGACAAGATCGTCGGCGAACTCGGCCTGCACCAGTTCGTCGCTTCGGTCGTCGGCAGCCGCGACGGGCTTCCGGCCAAGCCGCACCGCGCGATGCTCGACCTCAACCTGGCGGACATGGGCGGGACCGCCGCGACCGGCCTGCTGGTCGGCGACAGCGAGGTCGATCACGCCACCGCCGAGGCCGCCGGCCTGCCGTTTTGGCTGGTCAGCTATGGCTATCCGGGGAAGGATTGGGTTGCCACCGCCGATGCCTGCTTCGCCAGTTTCGGCGACGTTGTCGCGGCGATACTGGCGCGCGACGGCGAGCGCGCGAGCGCCTGACCTTGACCATCGCACTCTCTCCCAACGTCCGCGCGGCGGTTCGAGACAGCAGCCAGCGGATCGTCATTACCGGCGCGGGCGGCTGGCTCGGGCTGGCAACGCTAGAACTGCTGCACGACGCGCTGGGAGACGCCCTGCCCGACCGCGTCCATTGCTTCGGCGCATCGTCGCGCACCCTGACATTGCGGTCGGGCGCGGCGGTCCACCAGCAACCGCTGGCCCGGCTTGCCGATCTCGACGAGCGTCCGACCCTCCTCCTCCATCTCGCCTTCCTGACCAAGGATCGGGCGGAGGCGATGGACGAGGCCGCCTATCGTAGCGCCAACCGCGCCCTGAGCGATCTGGTCCTCGAAAATCTCGACCGGTTCGGCGCGAAGTCGGTGTTCGTCGCCTCGTCGGGCGCGGCGCGCTTTGCCGACGACCCGGCCAAGTCCCCGGCGATGCGGCTCTATGGCGAGTTGAAGCGCAACGATGAGGACGCGTTCTCCGCCTGGGCCGGGGCAAGCGGCAACCGCGCCGTCGTCACCCGCATTTTCAACATCGCCGGGCCGCACATCAACAAGCTGCAAAGCTATGCGCTGTCGGCGCTCATGCTCGAGGCGATGGCCGGGCGGCCGATCGCGGTACGCGCGCCGCACCGGGTGGTGCGGGGCTATGTCGCGATCCGCGAGTTGATGTCGCTGGTGTTCGCGCTGCTTCTGGGGCCATTGCCCGCAGTGATCCGCTTTGACACTGGCGGCGAGCCGATGGAATTGGCCGAGGTAGCCGAGGCGATTGCAAGCTTGACCGGCGGCCACGCCGTCCGCGCCGCCCTGACGAACGCCGCCGAGGACCGCTATGTCGGCGATCGCACCGCGTATGACCGGCTGCTGGCAGGGCATGAAATCGCCAAAGTGACCTTCACGGAGCAACTGGAAGAAACCCGTTCCGATCTGGCGCAACGGGTCAAGCGCGACGATGCCGCTGTGCAGATTCGGGACTAGCCGGTCGTGGCACGCCGTGTTAGCACCCCGTTTCCAGGCCGACCGGGGTCAAGGCCGCAACTTATTTGCGTGGATTCAGATGCGGTTAGCGCGCTGGTCCGCGCCCGCGATGGGTGGTGAATGTGATTGTTTATAGTCTCCCGCGCCGCGCCCTGCGCGCTGCAGTCCGGCTGGCGGCCTGCGTCTGCTTCTTCGCGATGCCGCTGCCGGCACAGGTCACTGCGCAATATGCTCAGCAGATGCAGCAAATGCAGGGATCGAATGGCCAGTCGTCGAACGGCTATGGCCAGAACCCGTCGGGCAACATGCCCGCGGGCTCTCCACTGCAGGGCGGTTATGGGCAGAGCGGCCAGACCGGCACCGGCAGCAGCAATTCAGACCAGTCCGGGGACAGCAACGGCTACAGCAACAACAGCATCTCGCCGACCATCATCAACGACGACAGCCGCAATCTCAACAATATCGATCGATCGATTCAGTCGAGCCTGCTGCAGCCGGTCGAGCGGCTCAAGCCCGCCGCCAAGCCGAGCGAGTTCGAGGAATATGTGGCGCGCGTCCTCGGCCGCAAGCTGAAGCGGTTCGGCAGCGAGTTGCTCGTCCCCGCCAGCCGCGATTTCGCGACGCCCAGCACCGCCGCCGTCCCGCCCGACTACATTCTCAACGTCGGGGACGTCGTCGGGATTTCCATGACCGGATCGATCGAGGGCAGCGTTGAGCGCGAGATTGATTCCGACGGCAAGATCTTCCTGCCCAAGGTTGGCGGAATACATCTTGCGGGCGCTCGCTATGCCGATTTGAAGGATCGCGTGTCGCGCGCGATCGGCCGCCAGTTTCGTGGCTACACCGTCACCGTCGGCATCCGCCGTCTGCGCGGCATCCGCGTCTATGTTACGGGTTTTGCAAACAATCCCGGCGCGTTCACGGTCAGCAGCCTGTCGACAATGGCCAATGCCGTGCTATCTGCCGGCGGTCCGAGCAGCGGCGGCAGTTTCCGCTCGGTCAAACTCTATCGTCGCGGTGCCGAAGTTGCCGACTTCGATCTTTACCAGCTCGTGCGTGGCGGCAACCGCCTGAATGATGCGGTGCTGCAGAACGAGGATGTGCTGTTCGTGCCCCCCGCCGGCCCGCAGGTCGCGGTGTTCGGCAGCGTCAACGAGGAAGCGATCTACGAGGCCAAGCCGGGCGAGAGCCTCGACCAGATGCTGGCCTATGCCGGCGGCCCCAACAGCCTTGGCGATGACAGCCGCATCATTCTCTATCGTAGCATCGATCAGGTTCGTCCTGGGCCGCAGCAGTTCGACCGCCAGGCTGCGGCGAACACCCCGGTCGCAGGTGGCGACATTCTGCAATTGCTGTCGCGTGGAACGCTCGCCCAGCCCGTCGATCGGCAGTCGGTGCTGGTCCGCATCGAAGGCGAAGTAAACCGCCCTGGCAATTATTACGTCCAGCCCAACACGCCGATGGCGCAAGTGCTTCAGCAGGCCGGCGGACTCAGCACCCGCGCGTTCCCGTTCGGAACGAAACTAACCCGCCTGTCGGTCCGCGCTCAGCAGCGCGAAAGCTATCAGGAAGCGGTCAAGCAGCTCGAACTGTCGCTCGCCGCGAGTCCGCTCACAGCCGACACGTCGCAAAGTCCTGCCGACCGCGCGACCCAGTTGGCCGGGGCCAAGGAAGTGCTGGAGCGGTTAAAGCAGACCGAGCCGGACGGGCGGATCGTGATGAACATCGCGTCCACCGCCACTACCCTGCCAGGCGGCATCACGCTCGAGAACAACGACCAGATTTTCGTGCCCGCACGGTCCAACATCGTCGGCGTGTTCGGGGCGGTCTATCGTCCGGCTTCGTTCCTGCTAAGCGACGGCGCACCAATGCGCATCGGCGACTATATCTACCGGGCCGGCGGGCCACTTCGCGCCGCCGACAAGAAGGGCATCTTCATCGTGCGCGCCAATGGCGAAGTACTTCCGGCCAGCCGCGGTGCGCTTAAGGCGTGGGCACTTCCGGGTGACGTGGTGTTCATACCGGTGCGCAGTCAGTCCGGCGGCTTCTGGAGCAAGTTTAAGGAAGTCTCGACGACCTTGTTCCAGCTTGGCCTCAGCGCCGCCACGGTCGGGACCTTGATTAAGTGACCCCGCCCCGTTCGGTCATGCGCAGCGTTGTCCACGCGCCAATTCTGCGCGCGGCCTGGCCCCGGCGGACCATCCTGACCGTCCTAATCCTGTTCTGTCTGCTGCTGACCTTCTTCCCCGAGCGCTATCGGGCGGCGGTGACGTTGACCCCGACCGATCCGGCCAGCCAGGGGCTCAGCGGCGCGCTCGGCCAGCTTGGCGCGATCAACAGTGTGTTCGGCAACCAGACCGCAGTCGAGGTCGCGTTGAAGGTCGCGCGCAGTGTCTATGTCCGCGAAACGGCCGCCCAGCAGCTTAAGCTGCGCGACCGGATGCACTTCACCAGCGACATCGACATGTATCGCTGGATGGAAGACGAGGTCACCATCCGCACGCTGCGTGGTGGCATCATCCAGTATGAAGTCTTATCACAAGACGGAGCCTTGGCGCGCGACATCGTCGGGGCCTATGCCGCCGCGACGCAGAGCCGCCTGTCACAGATCAGCCGGCGCCAGACCGAATATAAGCGCGATGTGTTGGTAAGGCTCGTCGGCGATGCGTCGGACCGGCTCGGTCGCGCCCGCGCCGCGTTCAACGATTTCCGTTTGCAAAACCGCTACACCAACCCCGGGTTCGATATCATCGAGATCGGCAAGCAGATCCCGATGTTACAGGAGCAGATTAAGCGCAAGCAGGTCGAGCTCAATGCAGCGCGGCAGTTCGGCACTGACGAGAATCTCCAGGTCAAGCA
>NZ_JANMWY010000265.1:0-5858 GCF_031380695.1 Sphingomonas sp.
AAGACGTCGCCGGGATAGGCCTCGCGGCCCGGCGGGCGGCGCAGCAGCAGCGACATCTGGCGATAGGCGACGGCCTGCTTCGACAGATCGTCATAGACGATGACCGCGTGCATGCCGTTGTCGCGGAAAAACTCGCCCATCGCGCAGCCGGTGTAGGGCGCGAGGAACTGCAGCGGGGCCGGTTCCGACGCGGTCGCGGCGACGACGATGGTATATTCCATCGCGCCATTTTCTTCGAGCGCGCGGACGATCTGGGCGACGGTCGAGCGCTTCTGGCCGACCGCGACATAGATGCAATAGAGCTTCTGGTTCTCGTCGTCGCCGGCGTTGGCCTTCTTCTGGTTGATGAAGGTGTCGATCGCGACGGCGGTCTTGCCGGTCTGGCGATCGCCGATGATCAATTCGCGCTGGCCGCGGCCGACGGGGACAAGTGCGTCGAGCGCCTTGAGGCCGGTCTGGACCGGCTCGTGGACCGACTGGCGCGGGATGATGCCGGGCGCCTTGACCTCGACGCGGCTGCGCTGGTCGCTGACGATCGGACCCTTGCCGTCGATCGGGTTGCCGAGCGCATCGACGACGCGGCCGAGCAGGCCCTTGCCGACGGGAACGTCGACGATCGTGCCGGTCCGCTTGACCGTCGATCCTTCCTTGATCGTGCTGTCGTTGCCGAAGATGACCGCGCCGACGTTATCCGCCTCGAGGTTGAGCGCCATGCCCTGAATGCCGCCCTCGAACTCGATCATCTCGCCCGCCTGCACGTTGTCGAGGCCGTGGATGCGGGCAATGCCGTCGCCGACCGACAGCACGCTGCCGACTTCGGAGACCTGCGCGTCGGCGTCGAAGTTCGCGATCTGGTCACGAATGACGCGGGAAATTTCAGCGGCGCGGATGTCCATGGTCAGCCTTTCATCAATTCTTTGTTGGCGGCGGGGCTAGCCCCGCATCGCCTGAGCGAGCGTATCGAGTTTGGTGCGGATCGACGCATCGATCATCTGACTACCGAGCCGGACGACGATACCGCCGAGAATGGAGGGGTCGACCGAGCGCTCGATCGTGACGTCGCGACCGGCGCGCGCCTTGAGCTGGGCTTTCAACGCGGCAACCTGATCGTCGTCGAGCGGGTGGGCGGTGGTGACCTGCGCGGTCGTCTCGCCGCGATGCCCAGCGGCCAGCGCGCGGACCTGGTCGATCACCTTGGGCAATTCGCCGAGCCGTCCGTTCTTCGCCAGCACGCCGAGGAAGCGTCCGGTCAGCGGATCGAGTGACAGCACCGGGACGAGGCTGGCAATGATGGCGGCGGCTTCATTGCGTTTGACCAGCGGGCTCGACACGACCCGCTTGAGGTCGGGCGATTCGGCCATCGCCTGGCTCAGCGAATCGAGGCTCGTCGCGACTGAATCGATCTGTTTCTCGTCGCGGGCGAGGCCGAACAATGCGCTCGCGTAGCGGCCCGCCAGGCTCGCTTGCCCAGCATTGACTTGATTGCCGCCGGAATTCTCCACGCGCGATAAGCTCCAAGACGAGATTTGGCCCCTGCGTTGGATGAGGCGCAGCCGGCCGGAACCGCGCACCCCCACCGGGTTGCCGCGCCCCTAGCAAAGGGGGCGGGGGGATGCAAGACAAGGCTAAATCGTGCGCGAAAAGAAGCGCGTGAAGGGCGAAGGGGCGTAGCCTCCGAAGGGCTCGCAGGGGGTGAAGCCATCGCGCTCGTAGAGGCGCAATGCTCCCGCGAATTCCGCCGTGCTGCCGGTCTCGAGGCTGATCCGCCCGATCCCCGCCGCCCGCGCCTGTTGGATGATGTGCGCGAGGATCGCCCCGCCGACCCCGCGTCCAAGCGCCTCCGGGACCGTCCGCATCGACTTGATCTCGCCATGTCCGGGCGCGAGCATCTTGAGCGCTCCGATGCCGAGCAGCATCCCATTTTCGTCCCACGCCGAGAAGAAACGGATCGCCGGATGGCGCAGCGCCTCCGTCGGCAACACATGGCACGCCTCTGGCGGCGAACTCCCCTTCATCGCCGCCAAATGCAGGTCGAGCAGGGCGACGACGTCGGCGCTGTCGAGATCGCCTTCGGTGAAGATCAACGCCCGCCCCCACTTTGACCGCAAGCGACGGGATGCGCTTGCCCGGCGACCGTCATATGATGTCGGCATGAACCAGCACAAGATCGACGAGCAGGCGGCCTGGGCGGCGTTCGAACGGCGCGACCGCGCGCAGGACGGGCGGTTCGTCGGGGCGGTCCGCACCACCGGAATTTATTGCAAGCCGTCCTGCCCCGCGCGCCATCCGAAGCGCGAGCATGTCGCCTTTTTCGCCGACGGCGCTGCCGCTCGCGCCGCAGGGTACCGCGCCTGCCTGCGCTGCCGCCCCGACGAGGTCGGCCGGGATCGGGAGGCGGTGGCGAAGGCGGTGCGGCTGATCGAGGTGGCCGACGAACCGCCCTTGCTCGCTGACCTTGCGGCGGCGGTCGGCTATGCCCCGCATCATTTCCAGCGCCTATTCACGCGCGACCTTGGCGTGTCGCCCGCCGCCTATGCCCGCGCGCTCAGGGCCAGGCGCGCCGCCACCCATTTGCAGGAGGACAAGTCCGTGACCGATGCGCTGTACGATGCCGGCTATGCCGCCCCCAGCCGCTTCTATGCCGACGCGGAGGAGCGGCTCGGCATGACCCCGTCGGCGTGGCGCGATGGCGGGCGCGGGGCGACGATCCGCTTCGTCACCGCCGACAGCCCGCTCGGCCCGTTGCTGATCGCGGCGACGGCGAAAGGCATCTGCCGCCTGACCTTTGGCGAGGACGAACGCGCACTCCACCGCAAATTCCCCAACGCCGACATCCGCCCCGACGACGGCACCATTGCCCCGTGGGTCGCGGCGGCGCTGGCCCAGATCGAGCGGCCGAGCGACCACCATCTGCCGCTCGACGTACGCGGCACCGCGTTCCAGGAGAAGGTGTGGGGCGAACTGCGCAAGATTCCGCTGGGGCAGACGCGGAGTTATGCCGACATTGCGGCGGCGGTCGGGAGTCCGGGAGCGGTGCGGGCGGTGGGGACGGCCAACGGATCGAACCCGGTGTCGGTGCTGGTCCCGTGCCATCGCGTGATCCGGTCTGACGGGAGCTTGGGCGGTTATGGCGGGGGGTTGCCGAACAAGGTGAAACTGCTCGAGGCGGAACAGGCGATGCCGACGTTGCTCTAGAGAAAACTGTACGGATCGACATCGACCGCGACGCGGACCTTCGCGCTCCATTCGACGGCGCCGAGCCAGTCGCGGATGACGTCCTGGACGTCGAGGATGCGCGCCGCGTGGACGAGGATGCGCTGGCGGTGGCGGCCGCGCAGCATCGCGAGCGGGGCCGGGGCGGGGCCGAACACGGCCATGCCGTCGACCGTCGGGGCGGCGCGGGCGATGCGGCGGGCGGTGGCTTCGGCTTCGGCGGAGTCTTCCGATGAAATGACGATCGCGGCGAGGCGACCGAACGGGGGCATGGCGGCTTCGCGCCGCGCGGCGGTCTCGGCGGCGATGAAGCCGGGGGCGTCGCCAGCGACCAGCGCGGCGATGACCGGAGCGCTCGGGTCGTGGGTCTGGACGAACACGCGGCCGGGCTTGTCGCCGCGACCGGCGCGGCCGGCGACTTGCGAGATTTGCTGGAAGCTGCGCTCGGCGGCACGGAGGTCGCCGCCCTGTAGCCCGAGGTCGGCGTCGACCACCCCGACCAAAGTGAGATTGGGGAAGTGATAACCCTTGGTCACCAATTGCGTGCCGACGACGACGTCGATCTCGTGCGCGTCCATTGCGCGGACGAATTCGGCCGCCTTGGCCGGGGACCAGATGGTGTCGCTGGTGACGATCGCGGTGCGGGCGTCGGGGAACAGCGCGGCGACCTCGTCGGCGATGCGCTCGACTCCGGGGCCGCAGGCGACGAGGCTGTCCTCCTCACCGCACTCGGGGCACGCGCGGGGGGGAGGTTCCACGTGCCCGCAATGGTGGCAGGCGAGGCGGCGCATCAGCCGGTGCTCAACCATCCACGCGGTGCAATTCGGACACTGAAAGCGATGCCCGCAGTGGCGACACAGCGTCAGCGGCGCGAAGCCGCGGCGGTTGAGGAAGAGCAAGGACTGCTCGCCCGCATCGAGATTGGCCTGCATTTCGGCGACGAGGGTCGGAGCGAGCCAGCGGCCGCGCATCGGCGGGTCCTGCGTCAGGTCGATCGCGGCGTTGCTGGGCAGGGTGGCGCCGGCGAAGCGGCTCGGCAGCGCGACTTCGCGATAGCGGCCGATGTCGACCATATGGCGCGTCTCGATCGCCGGGGTGGCGGTCGACAGGATGACCGGAATATCCTCGAACCGCGCCCGCATCACGGCGACGTCGCGGGCGTGGTACTGGACGCCTTCCTCCTGCTTGAAGCTGGGCTCGTGCGCCTCGTCGACGATGATCAGGCCGAGATTGCGGTAGGGCAGGAACAGCGCCGAGCGCGCGCCGACAGTGACCGCCGCCTCGCCGCTGGCGATCCCGCGCCACGTGCGGCGGCGCTGCGACGAACGCAGGCCCGAGTGCCACGCGGCGGGCTCGCACCCGAAGCGGGTGGTGAAGCGGGTCAGGAAGGGTTCGGTCAGGGCGATTTCGGGGAGCAGGACGAGCGCCTGCTTGCCCGCGCGAAGACAGGCGGCGATGGCCTCGAAATAGACTTCGGTCTTGCCGGAGCCGGTGACTCCGTCGAGCAGGATCGGGTCGAAGCCGGTGGCGGTCGCGAGGGTGTGCGCGGCGGCGTGCTGCTCGGGCGACAGATCGGGCGGGGCGAAGTCTGGGTCCGGGGTGGGGAGGGGTCGGTCGGCTTCGACCGCGATCGCCTCGAGCGCGCCGACGGTGACCAGCCCACGCAGCACGGTGTCGCTGACGTCGGCGATGTCGGCCAGCTCGCGGATCGTGCCCTGCCGTCCGACGAGGCGGGTGATCGCCTGCTCGCGTTGCGGGGTCAGGCGCGGCGGGACAGTGTTGGTCGGGCGGTACTCGATCAGCTGGCGCGGGGTGGCGAGCGCGCTGCTGCTCGGCAGGATCATCCGCAAGACGGCGGCGAGGGGCGAGAGATAATAGTCCGCGGTCCACTCGGCGAGGCGGCGCAGCGGCGCGGCGATCGGCAGGACATCGACCAGACCAGCGAGTGGTCGCAGGCGATTGTCGCCGATCTCTTCCGAGGGGAGTCGTTCGGCTTCCCACACGACGCCGATCAACTGGCGCGGGCCGAGCGGGGCGATGACGACGCTGCCGGGCGCGACGACCATCCCATCGGGCACGCGGTAGTCGAGCGGGCCGAGGGCGGCGTTGAGGGTGACGACACGGGCGCGGGGGAGACTCACGCCTTTGAGTAGCATGCTCGCCTGCCCCCCGGACAGGCGGCGCGTGAGTAGCATGCTCGCCGGCCCCCCGGACAGGCGGCGCGTGCTACTTGCCCCGCTTCTTGCGGTGGCTTTCCATGTCGAGGACGGCGGTTTCCTCGCCTTCGGGCATCAGACCGAGGCGACGCGCGACTTCCTGATAGGCTTCGGCTTCGCCGCCGAGGTCCTGGCGGAAGCGGTCCTTGTCGAGCTTCTCGTTCGACTTCATGTCCCACAGGCGGCAATTGTCGGGCGAAATCTCGTCGGCCAGGATCACGCGGCTGAAGTCATTTTCCCACACCCGCCCGAACTCGAGCTTGAAGTCGACGAGGCGGATGCCGATCGCGGCGAACAGCCCGCAGAGGAAGTCGTTCACGCGGATCGCCATGTCGGCGATGTCGTTCATCTCTTCCTGGCTGGCCCACCCGAAGCAGGCGATATGCTCGTCGGCGACCATCGGGTCGTTGAGGGCGTCGTCCTTGTAAT
>NZ_JANMWY010000268.1:0-3352 GCF_031380695.1 Sphingomonas sp.
GCGCGGAACCACTCGATCATCGCGCGCGGTGCGGCCGATCCACCGATGGTCACGTTGGTCAGCGCGCCCAGCTTCTCGCCGCTGCGTTCGATATACTCGATCATGCCGAGCCACACCGTCGGCACGCCGGCCGAATGGGTCACGCCTTCATCGCGGAACAGCGCGCACAGCTCGGCCGGGCGGTAATCTGCGGACAGGACGAGCTTGCAGCCGGTCAACGGCGCCGCCCACGGAATGCCCCAGGCATTGGCGTGGAACATCGGCACGATCGGCATGACCACGGCGCGGGCCGACAGATCGAACACGTCGGGCGCGACCTCGGCCATGGCGTGGAGCACGCTCGACCGGTGCGAATAAAGTACGCCCTTGGGGTTGCCGGTCGTCCCGCTAGTGTAACACAGCGAGCAGGGATCGTTCTCGTCGCCCTCGACCCAGGTAAAATTCCCGTCATGGGGTTCGAGCCAGGCGGCGAAGCTATTGGCGTCGCCCTCAGGCGCGTCGAAACATACATATTGCTCGATACCCGGCCAGCGGGGCTTCATCCGATCGACCAGATCGGTGAACACATAGTCGTAGAGCAGCACGCGATCGCCGCCATGATTGGCGATGAAATCAAGCTGCTCGTCGAACAGGCGCGGGTTGAGCGTGTGCAGCACGGCCCCGGTCCCGATCACGCCGTACCAGGCGGTCAGATGCGCGCTATGGTTCATAGCCAGCGTGCCGACGCGGTCGCCCGGCTTGATCCCGGCGGCCTTCAGCGCCTGCCCCATGCGCCGCGCATCTTGGGCGACGCCGCGCCAATTGGTGCGGGTCATGAGGCCATTGGCCCACAAGCTCACGATTTCGCGCCCGCCATGTTCGCGTTCGGCATGGTCGACCATCCGCATGACGCGCAGCGGCCAGTCCTGCATTGCACCCATCGTCACGACACATCCCCCTGATCGGCTCTGTTCCGGGCAAGCGAAAGGTGACGGCAATTTTCCGCGGAAGCAAGCGCTTTAGAAGGGCATTTTGAACCCCGGCGGCAAGGCCATTCCCGAAGTCACTTTCTGCATCTCGATACCGGCAGCGACGTCGGCCTTGATGCGCGCATCGTTGATGGCGGCGGCAATCAAATCCTCGCACATTGCCTTTTCCGACATCTGCATGAGGCTGTCGTCGAGGGTGACCCCCAGGATGCGGCCCTTGGCGGTTGCGCGAATCCGCACCATCCCGCCGCCCGACACGCCCTCGATCTCGATGGTGTCGAGATTGTCCTGCGCGCGTTGCAGTTCGGCCTGCGCTTCCTGGGCCATTTTCATGATGTCATCGAGATTGGGCATGGGCGTGGCCTTTCGGTTCAATCGATTCGAGGGTGGCGTCGGGGAAGGCGGCAAGCAACGCTTTCATCGCCGGTTCTTCCATCACGGCGGCGCGGGCCTGCTCGTCGGCCATCTGCTCCTGCTCGCGCAACGACGACTCACCGCCGCTGTCACTTAGCGTTATGTTCCAGCTGGTTCTGGTCGCCTCCTTCGCTTCGATCGCAAGGTCGCGAGCAAAATCGGGACCGAGCGGGCGGACCGGTCGCAACTGCACCTCACCGGCGGCAAAGCAGACCAGCCCGACCTGATCGCGCAACTGGATTCCGCGCCTGTGGAAGCCCTTGGCCTCCAATTGCTCGACGAAGGCGATGAAGGTCTCTGGGGCGCTCGCCATCGACGCCGACTCAGTCGGCGCCGGGCGCGCGCCCCCCGCCACGGTCACCGCCCCCTCCCAGCTCGCCAGTCGCGCCCGCAGCGCCGCCGGATCGGGCAAATCGGCGGCATGGACCAGGCGCAGCAACGCCATCGCCGCCGCCTCGCGCGGGTCGGGCGCGATCGTCACGTCCTGCAGCCCCTTGAGCAACAACTGCCACAATCGGTGCAACAACGCCCAGCCGAGCTTGCCGGCCAGATCGGCGGCCGCCTCGCGCTCCTCCACCGACTGCATCACATCCTCGGGCGCGCCGGCCTTGACCCGGCTTATGGCATGAACCGTCTCCATCATCCCGCGCAGGAGCGACGCCGGGTCGATCCCAAGCACATGACCTTCGTCGAGTTGGCTCAACGTCGCCGCCGCATCCCCCGCTACCAGCGTTGCGAACAGCCGCCGCACGCGCCCGCGATCGGCCAGGCCGAGCATGTCGCGCACGTCGGCGGTGGTCACCAGGCCCTCGCCATGGGCAATCGCCTGGTCGAGGATCGACAGTCCGTCGCGGGCCGATCCCTCGGCGGCGCGGGCGATGACGGTGAGCGCCTCGGGCTCAACCTCGATCCCTTCCTTGGCGGCGACCATCGCGAAATGGGCGGCGAGCGTTTCGGCCGGGATGCGCTTCAAATCGAACCGCTGGCAGCGCGACAGGATGGTCACCGGCACCTTGCCGACTTCGGTCGTCGCCATCAGGAACTTGACGTGGGCGGGCGGCTCCTCGAGCGTCTTGAGCAGTGCGTTGAACGCCGGCTTCGACATCATGTGGACTTCGTCGATGATGTAGATCTTGTAGCGCGCTGAGACCGCCGAATAGCGGACCGCTTCGATCATTTCGCGGACGTCTTCGACGCCGTTGTGCGACGCGGCGTCAATCTCCATCACGTCGATGAAACGGCCGTCGGCGATCGCGCGGCAGGGCTCGCACACCCCGCACGGGTCGATCGTCGGCCCGCCCTGTTCGTCCGGCCCGATACAGTTGAGCGCCTTCGCCACAAGCCGTGCGGTCGACGTCTTGCCGACCCCGCGCACCCCGGTCAGCAGGAAGGCATGGGCGATCCGCCCGCGCGCAATGGCGTTGCCCAGCGTCGTCACCATCGCGTCTTGGCCGATTAGCTCGGAAAAGCTCTGCGGACGATATTTGCGGGCGAGAACGCGGTAAGCGGCGGCCTCTGTCGCTGCGGACGGCACCATCTCGGGCAGATCGAGGCCGAAGCCGGGTGATTCGTCGTTGTTCATTGAGGCGGGTTTAGGGCGTTGTGGTCGTCATTGCGAGGAGGCGCACGCAACAATAGCTCGTCATCCCGGACTTGTCCTGGGATCCCGCTACTGTCTCCTACCTCGTCATCCCGGACTTGATCCGGGATCCCGCTTCTATCCTGTTTTAAAAAAGGCCGTCATGGAGTAAATCCGTGACGTTAGTCCTGTCACTTCGCGCAGGCTGGCCGACATTCGCTGACTCCACAAATAGCTCCGCTATCTGTGGCAGCTCATGCGGTAGGAGCCGGACGACCCGGGACGAAATCGTTGTGGCTGCTTCCTTCCGGATCTGACCAGGTTGGCGACAGACCCGTCCGCCCGACTCCCGCCGCGCATATGGGGGAAAGGCGGGGCGCGATCAACCAGC
>NZ_JANMWY010000287.1:0-5146 GCF_031380695.1 Sphingomonas sp.
GGAGAAGACCGGCAGCACACTCGACTTCCAGTTCAAGCCCCTGCCGCAAGACGACCCCCGCCAGCGCCAGCCCGACATCACCAAGGCGCGCAACATCCTCGGCTGGGAACCCAAGGTCGCGCTGAGCGAAGGGTTGGACAAGACGATCGACTATTTCCGGGGACGGCTGGGGGTTTAGCGCCAAGGTCGGGCAAAGTTCTGCTTTGAGTGGAGAGCAGACATTGCGAATCAGCAGCCACCGCCTCGGAACACCTCCGCCTCTCCATATGCCTCGACCGGAACAAGGAGGACGTCCCGTCCATCTCGGCGCTGATAGCTAAGCCGTCCCGATCGAAGGATTGTCACAGCCTCAGCCATTCTAGCGGGACCCTTTGGGGCGCTGACGCTTCCATCATGAAGCATGAACGCGGGCGTTACATCAAAGTCTCGCCTCTCTTTTCCGCGCCAGCTTCCAACCATGAAGGATGCAAGGTTTGCTTGATCGACGAAAGTGCCGGTCGACCCGCTAATCTTGAAGAACGGCTGACCGTCGGAAAAGCGGTAGCAGCCCGCTGGTATCTGCGCGGGAGATTGCCCGCACCCACTCAGCAGAGCGCTTACCAGCAGAAATGAGAGGCGCACCACGGTAGGATCATGCGTCCGGCCGCGAATTCCCGCAATGGGTGGTGGACATTCCCATCCCTCAAACATCCTCCGCCCGCGCGCACCTTGCCACGACGAGCAACAACGTCCCGCTCGCGACGAAGCTGATCGCCAGCACCCAGGCGAAACTCGCGATCAGCGGCGGGGTCGCGCCGAACAGGGTCACGACCAGCGTCGAGATCGACAGGCCGATCACCAGTGCGAGCGCGAGGACGATGTCGGTCGCGGCGGCCAGGCCGGTCCATTTACGCACCGACCCCCGCTCCAGCACGCACGCCGCACCCAGTACTAGCCCGCGCAGGAACAGCCAGCCCATGACGATGATCAGCGCCGGCAGAAACCCGGTCGCCGGATCGGTCGCGAACAGCAGCCCGCCCACGACCGAGATTGCTCCCGCCAGCATCACCAGCCGCCGAGTCTCATGGCGTGCCGTCGCGGCAATGATCTCGCTCAGCCCGGCCAGCACCATCGACGCGCCGATGATCGCGGCGGCATGGCCCGGACCGACCAGCGGCAGCACCGCCGTCGCCGCACTTAGCAGGATGATGAACCAGCCGGATGCTGCAATTCGACGCGCACGACTTGCGCCATTCGCGGGAGGAGGATCGATACTCACCACGCGAGGCTAGCACCCCCCGCGACCCGCGTCACTCAGCCCTCGAGCTGCCGCGTCAGCAGGCGCACCGCTGCGTCGATATCCGGATCGCTCGCGCGCAACCGCTCGATCTGCTTGACCGCGTGGATCACCGTCGTGTGGTCGCGCCCGCCGAAGCGCCGGCCGATGTCGGGCAGCGACTTGGGCGTCAGTTGCTTGGACAGGTACATTGCCACCTGTCGCGGCCGCGCCACTTCCCGCGCGCGCCGCGCCGACGTCATCTCGGCCTTGCGGATGCGATAATGCTCGGCGACCTGGGTCTGGATCTCGTCGATCGAAATCCGCCGCTGGTTGGCGCGCAGCACATTGGCCAGCACTTCCTCGACGAACGCGATGTCGATCGTGCGGTTGGTCATGACCGCATAGGCGGCGATGCGGTTGAGCGCCCCTTCCAGCTCGCGGATCGAGGCGGTCAGGCGGCGGGCGAGGAATTCGATCACCGGCCGCGCCATCTGCACGCCAGGCAGGCTCGCCAGCTTCGAATCGAGAATGTTGAGCCGCAGCTCGTAATCGGCCGGGTTGATGTCGGCGACCAGCCCCCACGACAGGCGCGAGAGGATGCGCGGCGCGATTCCGTCGAGGTCCTGTGGCGCACGGTCCGACGTGATCACCAACCGCCGACCGGCGGTGATGATCTCGTTCATCGTGTGGAAGAATTCTTCCTGGGTCGAATCCTTGCCGGCGATGAACTGGACGTCGTCGATCAGCAGCAGGTCGGCCGAGCGCAGCCGCCCTTTGAAGCCGATCGTGTCATTCTCGCGGATCGCGCGGACGAACTCGACCATGAATCGTTCCGCCGACATCGACACCACGCGAGCCGCCGGGTGAGCGCTCAAAAACGCCTGGCCGATGGCGTGCAGCAAATGGGTCTTGCCCCGCCCCGTACCGCCGTGGATGAACAGCGGGTTGAACGCGACCTTGTCGGCGGTCGCCAGCGTCCGCGCCGCACTCGCCGCGACCTCGTTGGCCTTGCCGATAATGAACGTTTCGAACCGGTAGCGGGCATCGAAATTGGGCGCGTTGGGATCGCGGGTCAGCGCCGGTTCGGGCGGTGCCGGAATTTCCTCCAGCACCAGCAGGGGCGACGGCTTGGGCGCATCGAGCGCGGCAGCGATTCGCACTTCGCGCACGAGCGGCAGGGTCGCGCGCCACGCCAGGTTCAACCGCTCGCCGAAATGCCCGCGCACCCAGTCGGCCATGAACTGGCTCGGCATGACGATCGCCAGCTCGCCCGACTCGGCGTCGAACGGTCCGACCTCAGCTGGCTTCAGCCAGCCATCGAACGTCCGCGCGCCCAAGTCACGGCGCAGTCCGGCGCGAATCGACTCCCACGCGGCCTCCAGCGGCGCGGCGATGGTCTCAGGCTGATCAAGCTGTGCACTCCGATCCTCTCCACGCGTCACCGAGCCTTGCCTCCACCTCTTCTAGGGCACAGCCAAGCCGTGACGCCCGACCCGAGTCGTAGCGTGTGTCGACCTTGTTCTGCTGTGCCCCCCGGCGCAGATTCGCACCCGGTCGAGCGGTTCTGCGAGCCTTGGCGGGCGCTGACAAGCAGCTTATTTTCATCGAACTGAAATATTCCGGCTTGACACGGGATTTGCTGGAAAAGACCATTTAATGGCGAATTTCTAGGGTTTTTTGCCACCTCTAGAGGGGGCCGAAAAACGAATCGCCGGAATCATTGACTTATTGCCGACACGAAACGGAAACGGGCCGCCGGATCGCTCCGACAGCCCGTTTCAATCGCAAACTTGTCCCGAAAAGGGACTTACCCGAGTGCGGCGACTCGCTTGGTCAGGCGCGAAAACTTCCGCGACGCCGTGTTCTTGTGAAGCACGCCGCGCGCGACACCGCGCGCCATCTCCGGCTGCGCTGCCTTGAGCGCGACGGTCGCGACACTCTTGTCACCGGCGATGCAGGCAGCCTCGACCGCCTTGATGAAGGTCCGGATGCGGCTCACCCGCGCACCGTTGACGATGGCGCGGCTGGCGTTGCGACGGATGCGCTTCTTGGCTTGCGGCGTGTTCGCCATGGGTTAGTGTACCTCAGTCAATGGATTGGGCAGCGCAAAGCCAGGGGCCGCGCCGACGTGCCGTCCCCCTACGCAGGCGAGGCGGATTCGTCAACTAGCGCTGGCAATTCGGGCAGAAGAAGGTCGATCGCCCGCCCTGGACGATACGCTTGACCACGCCGCCGCACCCGCACGACTTCCCTTCGCGCCCGTAAACATCGAACGTCTTGGAGAAATAGCCGAGATCGCCATCGGGTGCCGCAAAGTCGCGCAGGGTCGATCCCCCCGCCGCAATCGCTTCCTCCAGCACCGCCGGGATCGCGGCGGCAAGAGCATCGAGTCGCACGCGCGACACCCGCCCCGCCGCCTTGCGCGGGTCGATCCGCGCCCGGAACAGCGCTTCGCACACATAGATGTTACCCAGTCCGGCGACGATCCGCTGATCGAGCAGCAGCAGCTTCACCGCCGCTACCCGCCCCGCGAACCGCTCCTTGAGCCATTTGCCGGTCACCGCCCCGCCGAGCGGCTCGGGTCCGATCGCCATGAACGCCGGCCACACCGCCAACCCCTCCGTCCGCACCAGGTCGAGCGACCCGAACCGCCGCGGATCGTTCAGCGCCAGCCGGTGCCCGTCGTCGGTCGCGATGATCAGATGGTCGTGCGCGCCAATCTCGCCCGGGTCGATCCGCCACCGCCCCGACATGCCGAGGTGAAACACCAGCGTGTCCCCGCGATCACTATCGACCAGCCCATATTTCGCCCGCCGGTGCAGCCGTACCACCCGCGCCCCGGTCAGCCGCTGCCCCAGGTCCTGCGGGATCGCTCGCCGCAGATCGGCGCGGCGCGGTGTGACCTCGGTCAGTCGCCGCCCGAGCAGCACCCGCTCCAGCCCGCGCACGGTCGTCTCGACTTCGGGTAATTCCGGCATGGCTCGCTATGGCGAACCGCGCCGCGCCCGGCTAGAGGCGACCCCCATGAACGAAGAAGCGCGCGATACGGTCAATTTCGGCGAAGCCTTGGTCACCCCCGAAGAAAAGACCCGCCGCGTCGGCGGCGTCTTCACCTCGGTCGCGCGCAGCTATGACGTGATGAACGACCTCATGTCGGGCGGCATGCACCGACTGTGGAAGGACCGCTTCGTCGCCAGGGTGAAGCCGCGCCCCAGCGAGGCGATCCTCGACATGGCCGGCGGCACGGGCGACATCGCCTTCCGCATGGCCGCGAAGGGCGCGAAGGTGACCGTCAGCGACATCAACGCCGACATGCTCGCCGTCGGCATGGAGCACGCCGAGAAACGCCGCATCGACGGTCTCGTCTGGCAGCGCGAGAATGCGGAAACGCTCAGCTTCGCCGACGCCAGCTTCGATGCCTACACCATCGCCTTCGGCATCCGGAACGTCACCGACGTTCCCGCCGCGCTGCGCGAAGCCCATCGCGTGCTGCGTTTCGGCGGGCGCTTCTTCTGCCTCGAATTCTCGACCACCGAATGGCCCGGCTTCGGCCAAGTCTATGACAAATATGGCGACGCGCTGATCCCGAAGATCGGCAAGCTCGTCGCCAAGGACGAGGATAGCTACCGTTACCTCGTCGAATCGATCCGCCGCTTCCCCAAGATGTCCGAGTTCGAACGCATGATCGCCGCCGCCGGCTTCACCCAGACCCGCGTCGAGCCGATCCTCGGCGGATTGGTCGCGATTCATAGCGGCTGGAAGATTTGACCACTTCGGTTACGCACCTGTGGCGCCTCCTTAAATGGGGCCGCACGCTCGCCCGCCACGGCGCGCTGCAGGGAATCGAGCGCGATCCGCTGACTCCGCCCGCCGTCCGCCGCCTGCTCC
>NZ_JANMWY010000294.1:0-5219 GCF_031380695.1 Sphingomonas sp.
CGCCTATCTGGTCAACACCGCGCGCGGCAAGCTGTGCGACCGTGACGCGATCGTGCGGGCGGTCGAGAGTGGCCAGCTCGCGGGTTATGCCGGCGACGTGTGGTTCCCGCAGCCGGCGCCGAACGATCATCCGTGGCGGACGATGCCCTACGAAGGCATGACCCCGCACATCTCGGGTACGTCGCTGTCGGCGCAGGCGCGCTATGCGGCGGGCACGCGCGAGATTCTCGAATGCTTCTTCGAAGGTCGGCCGATCCGCGACGAATATCTGATCGTCCAGGGCGGCGGCCTGGCCGGGACCGGCGCGCATTCGTACAGCGCCGGGGATTCGACAGGGGGCTCGGAGGAAGCGGCCAAGTACCACAAGGCATGAAATGGCCGTTCGGCATCGGCCCGGTGCCGCGCCCGCTTGGCGTGCTGCTCGCCGGAATCGGTGCCGGGCTGACCATCTTCGCGCTGCTCATGCTGCACGACGCGACCCGGCTGGCGTGGCTAATCCCGTCGTTCGGGGCGAGCTGCGCGCTGGTGTTCGGCGTGCCCGACAGCCCGTTCGCCAGGCCGACCAGCGTCATCGGCGGGCATCTGGTGTCGTCGTCGGTCGGGTTGGCGGCGATGGCGATGCTGGGGCACGGGCCGCTGGCGATGGCAGTCGGGGTGGGATGCGCAATTGCGGCGATGATGGCGAGCCGGACGATGCACCCGCCGGCTGGCGGCGACCCGCTGATCGTCATTGCGACCAGCGCCGCACCGATGTTCCTGCTGACGCCCGCCCTCATCGGGACCGTGGCGATTGCGCTGGCAGGACTGGTGTTCCGCCTTGTGCGCCGCCCGGAGGGCAGATGAAGGGAATCGGCGTCGGCTGCAGGATCGATTTGGGCTGACCGCAATGGTTCACGGCAGATGCGGTGGAACCGTAGAGCCTCGCACGACCAGCGTTGCCGGGATGATGACCGTCGTCGCCGGCAATTCGGATCGACGCTGGTGCGCCACGATCAGTTCGACGGCTTTGGCTGCGATGTCGGCGATCGGTTGATCGATCGCGGTCAGCGGTGGCTGCACGAAGCGCACGATCGGGGTGTTATCGAAGCTGATCAACGAGAGCTGCTCCGGAATCCTCAACCCGCGGTTTTTGGCAAGTTCCAGGGTCGCCAGTGCCATTTGATCATTGCTGGCAATGATCGCGGTCGGCCGATGGTCGAGCGACAGCAACACCGCCGCCGCGCGCTCCCCTGATGCATAGCTGAAGTCGCCCTCGGCGAGCAGTCCGTCGATCGCTAACCCCGCCGCAAGCATCGCGCCGTGCCATCCTTCGACACGCCACCCACTCAATGAATACTCCGCCGGTCCGGCAATGAAGCCGATGCGACGATGGCCGAGATCGATCAAATGTTGGGTCGCTATCGCGGCGGCGTTCTCTTCGTCCATCGTAAGCGAAATACCGGGCCCCGGCTGCTTCGAGCCGATCCGCGCGAAGCTGATCTCCTGCGCCGCGAGCATGCTCGTGATCAACGGATTCTCGCTGTGCGGAGGGGTCAGGATCACGCCATCCGGCTGGAGCGCGGCGATCGTCGCGCGCAGTTCGCGCTCGACATGGTCATTGTGCGTGTCGACCAGTTCCAGCACCAGTCGATAGCCATATTCGGCCGCCGTGGTCATGCCGCCGAGCAACATCTGATCGACCCAATCGACACCCTCGCGGCTGCGCCAGTCGGCAATCGTGCGATCGCGATCGTTGAGCGCGAGGATAAGATAGGAGCGCGATCCGCTCATCCGCTGCGCGGCGATCGACGGTACATAGTGCAGCCGGTCGATTGCTTCCTGGACGCGAAGCTTCATCTCGGGCCGGACACCGGCCCCATCGTTGATCACGCGACTAACCGTTTGCAGCGAGACGCCGGCATCGGCCGCCACATGCTTGATCGTTACTGCCTGTCGCCGTCGCCCCATATCCTACCCTTGCCTCAGTCGGCTGGACGTTGCCAGACTCGAACCCAGTCGACCTGCATCGATCGCGGAAACCCTTCGAGGCTGACCCCCTTCTGGTTGCGACCTTCCGGCAGGTGGCCACCGATCGCCAGGTTGAGGATGAGGTGGAACGGCTGGTCGAACGGGGCGTGCGGATCGGTCGATCCCGGGGTCGACCAATCGCCCAGTCGCCGTTCGGCATAGCGATCGCCGTCGACCGACCAGATGATCCGGTCCGGGCTCCAATCGACCCGATAGACATGGAACCCGTCGATTGCGCCGGCCAGTTGAACATCGGTCGACAGAAATTTATTGCGTGGCGGCCGGTCGCCGAAGTGGATCGTGCCCAGGACATGATTTTCGCGCCCGCCGGCACAGGCCTCGCATGGTGTCCCCAGGTTGACCGCCTCCATGATGTCGATCTCGCCCGATAGCGGCCACTGCCCATAACGCCACGCCTCGGGCAGCATCCAGATTGCCGGCCAGCTGCCCTGACCGAGCGGGAGCCGAGCGCGGACTTCGACCCGGCCATAGCGCCATGCCGTTTTGCCCCGCGTTACGAGGCGCGCAGACGTGAACGGCTTGGCTGCCGTCACCCCCGGCGAGCCGCTCGTGTCGCCGTGCATCGCCGCCGGGCCGCGATAGGGTTCGCGCCGCGCGGTGATGGTCAGCACGCCGTCCCTGACCGAGGCATTGGCCGGTCGCGCCGTATAGCATTGCCGCTCCTCGTTGCCGCCACCGGCGCAATCGACGTCGAAATCCCATTTGCTCCGGTCGATACGGCGGCCGTTGAACTCATCCGACCACATCAATCGCCATCGATCGACAGGCGCCGTCTCCAGTTGGGCAGCCGCGAGCAGCAGGGCGGTGATCATGCGGCGTTCGCCGTGGCGGTTTGCCTGGCACAGCAGTAGCTTGCGACATAATCGGCATGGGCGGGGAGGCTGGCTATCGTCTGGTCGACGTTCCTGCTTATTGTGTCGAGCAGCCGCGCTATCTCCTCGTCGCGCAGCTTGGTCGCGATCGGGTGCCAGCTGCGCGGGATAATCCCCTGGCCGAGCATGACCTGAACCCAGCTGTTCTCGGCGAACAGTTCCTCGTTCTTGCGGAACACCCGCCCGGTCTCGCGGAACAGCTCGATCTTCTGTGCCAGAGAGTCGGGAATCGCCATCGCCGCGCAGTAGCGCCAGAATGCGCTGTCGCGCCGGTCGGTCGCCTTGTAGTGCAGGATCAGAAAGTCGCGGATCTGCAACATGTCGGTCATTTGCTGGTCGTTAAATTCGGCGACGTCGCGTTCGCTGATTTCGCGCAGCGGCAGCATCCGCAGGAACCGCAGCACGGCACGCTGGATGAGGTGAATGCTGGTCGATTCGAGCGGCTCCATGAAGCCACCCGAAAGGCCGATGGCAATGCAGTTGCGGTGCCACTGCTTGCGGCGCGCGCCGGTCGTGAAACGGATGACGTTGGGCTCCGTTAGCCGCTCGCCCTTTAGTGCGCCAAGGAAACGTTCAAGCGCGGCGTCCTGGTCGAGGTAGCCACTGCAATAAACGATGCCATTGCCGGTGCGGTGCTGCAGCGGGATGCGCCACTGCCAGCCGGCGTCGTGGGCCGTAGCGCGCGTGAAGGGGACGGACGGTCCGACCGAACTGGTCTGGGCGGCGATGGCCGAATCGCATGGCAGATATTGACTCCAGTCATCGAATCCGGCGTGGAGTGCACCCTCGATCAGCAGCGCGCGGAAGCCGGTGCAATCGAGGAATACGTCGCCCTCGATCCGCATTCCTCCGTCAAGTGTCAGCGCGGCGATATTTCCGCTTTCGCCGTTGAGCTCGACGGTCGCGATCCTGCCCTCGACTCGGCGCGCGCCGTCGCCCTCGGCCATCTTGCGGAGAAAGCGAGCGTAGAGGCCAGAGTCGAGCTGGTAGGCATAGTTCATCCGGTCGTCGGGAAGATGCGCGAACTTGGCCGCGTGAGCGGCCTTCAATTCGAGGCAATATTCTTCATACGATCCGGCCAGCCCGCGTTGCCGCGCGTCGAGCCAGAAATGCTGGAATCCGGCAGACCAATGATCCGTCCCGGTCGATCCGAACGAGTGGAAATAGCCCTCGCCGGGGATACGCCAATTGTCAAACTGAATGCCAAGTTTGAACGTCGCCTGTGTCGCCCGCATGAACTCGGCTTCGTTGATGCCGAGCAGCCGATTGTAGGCGACCAGCGGGGGGATCGTGCTTTCGCCGACGCCGATAGTGCCGATGTCGTCGGATTCGACCAGCGTCAGCTCGACCGCCGGGCCTAGCGTCCGGGCAATCGCCGCTGCCGCCATCCAGCCGGCAGTGCCGCCCCCGGCGACGACGATCCGCCTGAGCGGCCAGCCCGATACTTGCGTCGCCGTCATCGCGACAGGCCGCGCAGGATATTGGCGCGCAGCTTGCCCGCGCTTTCGGCAGTCAGCGGGGCAAGCACGCCGCGCGCTGGCTCGGGGATATGGGCGGTCACATCGTCTCCATTGTCGAATACATAATGGTCGAACATCTGCCGCCAGTAGTCCTTTTGGGTTGGCGGCAGATCGCGAATGGCGAGCATGGCATGATTAAGTGCGTCCTGGGGCTGACCGAGAAACGCCTGGGTGTCTCGCCACCAATAGTTGACGAGGACGTTGAACGGATCAAGCGCTTCGACATGGTGCCACCACAGCGACGGGATGAAGAGCGCATCGCCCGGCCCGAGCTCAGCCACCTGCGCCGACGACAGTGCATCGCGGAACCGCGGGAAGGCCGTGAAATCGGGTCGCTTGAGGTCGACCATACTGACAGCCCGGCCGGCGGGCGTGTGATCGATCGGGCCGAGATAAAGACTGGCGAACTGATCGGGCGGGAACAGGGTGAAGCGGCGGCGACCGACGGCGCAGACTACCAGATTGTCGGGCACGTCATTATGCGCCGCAATGCGGGTCGCTGTCCCGATCCAGATGCTGGCGAGCGGCCGGCGCTCGCCCAACTCGACGTTATTGGCCTCATGCAGGCCGGTGAAATAGTCATGCATGTCGATCGACGACAGGTAGATCGCCGGGGCGTCAGCCAGCCCTTCATTGGCATCGATCGCGCCGAAGATTTCGGGCAGGCTGCCGCGCAATGTGCGGAAGTTCATCGCCATGGCGTCGTCGTAGAATAGCCGCTCGCCGGCGCCGGCTTGGCCGAGCGAATAGGTGATCGGTCGGTCGCGGCTTTGGCTCAGCAGATTGGCTCGCGCCTCGC
>NZ_JANMWY010000148.1:0-10754 GCF_031380695.1 Sphingomonas sp.
GCCTTCTGCCGCCTCAAGGACTTCCGCCGCGTCGCAACCCGCTACGACAAGCTCGCCGCCAACTTCCTATCAGGAGTGGCCCTCGCCACGGCACTCGCGTTCTGGCTCTGAATGAGTCTGGAGCCTAAGATAGACCCAGGCCACCGGCAACAGGAGCGTCGACACGACGATACCCAGCCACACGCCCAGCACCGAAGACGTCAGCACGGGTAGATGATTTCCAACGGCCACGGTGATCCCTGGGCTTTGCTCGTCCGAAATCATGAATCGCGCCGCGACCGGGCCCACCAACAGCAAGAGCCAAAGGCCCAGGCTCCGACGATACCGAATCAGGTTCGTTCGGATCGTGGATTGAAGCACCGCCACCGTCACTGCGCGAGCCCCCCTCCTCGCCGATGCGAAGCGTCTGTACGGCGTGCGGAGCCAGCTTGTCCGCCAGATGCGTCGTCATCACTACGACTGATGTCCGCGCGGTTCGAGAATGAGACTGCTAACTAGAGCTGCGCTATCCGCATCGAGTTCCGCCGTCGGTTCGTCGATCGCAAGCAGCCCAGGTTCGCCGAGCAGCGCCTGGGCGAAAATAAGGCGGCGGCGCATTCCACCGGAAAAGGCGCCGATCAAGCGATCGTTGTCCGAGTGAATGCCGAGTACGTCGGCCACCGCCGCGAATTGACGACCAGCCGACTTCGCGTCCAAACCCTTCAACGCGGCGATATGATCCGCAAACTCTCGTGCGGTGAGATCGTCCGGGAGTTCGACGGCTTGGGGCGCATAGCCGAGCGTTTCTCGGAGTTTGCGGCGCGCGGCGGGCAACGGCTCGCCGTTCCAGGCGATCAAGCCCGTGCTCGGCTTCTCAGCGGTCGCGATGAGACGGAGAAGCGTCGACTTCCCCGAGCCTGATGGTCCGACGAGCAAAGTCAGGCCGATCGGGAACTCTGCGTCAACGTTCCGCAGGACGTACCTGCGACCGTAGTTCTTGCTAATGTCACTCAACGACAACGTCATCCCGACCGTTTCTCCGTCCCCACACCAAGGGGTCATAGCGTTTATCTGCGAGCGCACGCGTGTCTTTTCCTCTTCCACTCTGGAACGATCAACGAGCCAAAGCCGGCGAGTGGGCTGTCCCTCCGAGCGCTGCGACGACCCTGTGCCAGTCACCGGGCGGCAGATGCCGGCGCAATTCATTCATCACCGTCTCAGCATTGAGGCTTGTACGAGCGACCTGGCTCGGACCATCACTTCGGATCCTGGGCCGGCTAACCCGCCGTTGCCGGCTCGGCCGACGAGATCGCGCGCGGCCTCGATCCCTCCGTCTGGCAGAGGCTGTCGGCGGGCAAGGGAACCAAGGGCGCCAAGCTTCACGACTGAGCGGAGCAGACTTTCCGGCGATCAATGGACCGGTCAGCGACGCACGATGTGGGTCGATCAATCATCGAACTTAACTAACGGCGGTCGTTTGATGAACCATTTGAGGCTCGGAAGCGGCGCAACGCTCACCTTGACCCAGCCAAGCGCACACAACTTCGCCGTCGACTTTTCGGGCAATGGAACGGTCGATCTGACCGCAGACCTCGTGCAAAACAGTGCGACGGTCCTGAATCTCACCAGCCCGTCGGTACTCAGGCCGCCTTATCCTTCGATCGACAATCATCTGCGTTTAACCAGTCGCGGAACGAATCACCGAAATCCATGACGATCCGTATCGATACGCGACTCCAGCCGTGATCACTGGCGCGGCGACATCGTTTACAAATGCGGGCACGATCATCGCGCGCGACTCCATTCCGGCCGGGCATTACGCCAGCCCCGTGATCGCGATCGCCGGCGGCGGGACCATCGTCAACAGCGGAACGATTAGCCTTGATGGCAGCATTGGAATCGACGGTGGTTTCGGAAATCCGGCTACTCGCGCAGACGTGACCAATAGCGGCACGATCGGCGAGATTGCCGGCGGCCGCGCCAGCGTCGGCGTCAGGGGTGCCGGCAGCATCCTCAACAGCAGGACGATCGTGACCAGCGGTTTGGCGCAGCGTGAACGGGCGGCTGCGCGTGAAATTCTAGGCATTTGAGCGGGAAATCCGCTCAATGCTCAAGGTGCCTCGTTTACGCCGTCTTGGGTCGACTGGCATCCTCAAACCTGTTCGCGCGTCGGTGTTGATCGGCGCGTTCAAGGCCTGCATTTGCTCTTCGCCGATGAGATGGCTGATCGCTGGCCCAGGCTCGCCAATCGCGGACCGGTGTTTGACCGCAAATCCCTGATCGACGCCATGATCGTGGGCGGTATTCCGCGCATGCTCGAGACTCGCCAGTATCGACGCGCTTCGTGGCGGGCTATGACGACGACAACAGTGCCGTGACAGAAGTGCGCGCGGCTTTCCCTCGCACTATCAGGCTCGTATCGACTGCCCGGCTTCGCGAGCCCGTCCTGTCCCCCCCGCGAATAGCAGTAATGACCAAGCTGCCCTTTCCGAAATTGAAGGCGCCACCAGCAGCCGCCTGATCGCCGAAGAGCGGGGTACTGGCGGCCTGGCGGTAGCCGAACTTATTCACGGCGTGCCGCATGCCAAATTCATCAATGCGAGCTTTGCTTATGCCAAGCCGAGACAGCCAAATCGCTTCAATCCCGTCAAGCGAGGAGCTTTGTACGCCGAGCTGGCGGCAAAGACTGCCTTGCGGAGGCCGGCTATCATCTGACCAACGCGCGTGCTGATGCCGGGAACTTCCACGCGGTGGTCTTCCGTCGAGATGATTGCGAGCATGTCGGGGACTTTTGTCGATCTCCGCCATCATCCCGAGCACCCCTGCCCAATCCAGACCCAGCATCAGATATCCCGAAGGCAAGGCAGTTGCGGCATCCGCCCGCGCGCACGGCATAATGGCATTATCTACGCCTCGATCAGGGATACTGGGCGGGACCTGCATTGCAGGACCGTGGCCCAACGTCGTGCAATCGGTCGTCCAAGGCGCTCTATACCGAATGAGATGGTCCGGTACGCCCGACTACGCCTTCGAGGCCTTAACTGCTGGCTACCGCCCGCCGCCTGGTGACGGCATCTAGCCCTCGTCCTTGCCTTACTCGTCGGAGGGCGGCGGTTTCGGGCCACCGAGCAACCCTGAGCCGAAGTACGCACCCATTGCTGAAATCACGAACACAAGCGCGGCGCCCCGCTTCACCTTCGGATCGACACGCAGAACATTCACGCCGACCGCGTAGAGGCCGAAGACCAGCATGCAGACGATCAGGGCGACGGCAATGCCCACAAGGAAGCGACGCGCGGATCCGCGTCGAAGTCCAGGCAATAGCCGTATCAGGCCGCCAATCAGCCCACCGACTGCGCTAGCTGCCAGGGTAAGGTAGGGAATGGTCATTGCCAACGTCGCCTGAACCGGTCGGAAGCCCGCGAGGGTCGCTCGAGGCATGATGTGACGAAGCGTCCAGGTTTTTTGCGCTAAATCGAACTTGGCACAAACCACAGCGTGGATTTTACCAGCGGCGGCACACACGTGAAATTCACGACGGGGTAATTCGCCATTGGCCCGGCCAAACCGTCTTGGTGAATCGAGTTTTGCGACGAATGCTCACTAGCTCCAGCTTGCAACGCGACGTTGTCGGACAAGGACGAACAATGTTCGCGCGAGCATTCGCCGATCGCCATATTAGGGAGATATTGGGGGATGAGGCACCCCGGTCCGATTATTGCCAACGAAAACGTATATTATTCAGATTTTTAACTGGTGACCCCTACGGGATTCGAACCCGTATTTCAGCCGTGAAAGGGCCGCGTCCTAACCCTTAGACGAAGGGGCCGTAAGGCTGGCGGGGCGATTAGGGCAGGGTAGGACAAGGGTCAAGCGCGCAGCGGCGTTTCGCTCCGTCGCGGGCGTCCGGCGCTGGCCACGAAGGCCGCCTGACACAGGCAACATTGGGCTAAACGGGGGCGGCGTCGTCGAGGATCATCTCGGCGGCGCCGTTGCCGTTGTAGTCGTCGCGCTTGATCGACCCGGCCAGCCACCAGCGGCGGTCGGGTGGTGAAGCGAGCAACGCCTGGCCGAGCGGTGTGTCGACGCTGCGGAAGGCGATCCACTTGAAGCTCTTGCCGTCGTCGCCGAGCGCCAGGCCGCGGACATGGCCGTTGCCGACGATGGTCACGCGCAACAGACGGGCCGGGCCGGCGGCGACGCGCGGGCTCGGCCAGCCAGCGCCATAGGGTCCGCCCGCGTCGAGCTGATCGCACAGCGTGGCGGTGACTCCCCCCGGACTGATCATCGTATCGAGCAGGAGCGCGCGGGTGCCACGAGCGGCGGCGACATCGGCGGCCAGGCGATCGTGGAGGAAGCTGCGCAGCGGCTCGATGCCATCGGGTGCGAGCGTGAGCCCGGCCGCCATCGCATGACCGCCGCCGGCGACGAGCAGCCCGCTGTCCTTGGCGGCGAGGATCGCGGCGCCGAGGTCGACGCCCGAGATCGAGCGGCCCGAGCCCTTGCCAGTGCCGTCGGCCTCGATCGCAACGACGATCGCCGGGCGGTCATACTTCTCCTTCAGGCGACTGGCGACGATGCCGATCACGCCGGGGTGCCAGCCCGCCCCGGCGACGATGATCAGCGGCGCGTCGGCCTGGCCCTCGGCGGCAGCGCTTGCCTCGTCGATCACTGTCAGCTCAATCGCGCGGCGCTCCTCGTTGAGGCGGTCGAGCTCGGCAGCGATGGTGCGCGCTTCTTCGGGATCGTCGGTGGTGAGCAGACGCACGCCGAGGTCGGACTTGCCGACCCGCCCGCCGGCATTGATGCGCGGTCCGAGCGCGAAGCCGAGGTCGCGGCATAGCGGGGCGCGGGTCAGGCGAGCGGCATCGGCAAGCGCGGCAAGGCCGATGTTCTGGCGGCCGGCCATGACATTAAGGCCTTGGGTGACGAAGGCGCGGTTGAGGGTCTTGAGCTTGGCGACGTCGGCGACGGTACCGAGCGCGACGAGATCGAGCAGGTCGATGATCTTGGGCTCGGGCGCTTCGGCGAAGCGGCCGCGTTGGCGCAGTTCGCGGATCAGGGCGGTGCCGAGCAGGAACGCCATGCCGACTGCCGCGACATGGCCGTGAGCGGCGCCGATCTCGCCCTCGTCGAGGCGGTTGGGATTGACCATCGCCAGCGCGGTCGGGAGCGCGGTGGCGCATTGGTGGTGGTCGCAGACGATGACGTCGATCCCGGCGGTGGCGGCTTCGGCCAGCGCGTCATAGGCCTGCGCGCCGCAATCGACGGTGACGGCGAGGCTCGCGCCGCGCGCCTTCAGTTGGACCAGTGCCCTTCCGGACGGGCCATAGCCTTCCATCAGCCGGTCGGGAATGTAGACGATGGGATCGTTGCCGAGGCGGCGCAGGAGCAGGGTGAGCAGCGCCGCCGAGGTCGCGCCGTCGACGTCGTAATCGCCGAAAATCGCGATTTGCTCGCCGACCTGGATGGCATCGGCGAGGCGGCGGGCGGCCTTGTCCATGTCGGCGAAGTGCGACGGATCGGGCAGGAAATCGCGGATCCGCGGGTTGCGGTGGCGGGCGAGATCGGACTGTTCGATGCCGCGCGCGAGAAGGAGTTGGTCAACGAGATCGAGGCCCAGATCGTCGCCGCCGCCATCGGGCCCGCCGCGCCGCCGCCAGCGCCACGGCTGACCGAGGAGCGAGGCGGTGACGCCGCAGGCATGGTCTTCGCGGCTCATCGGAACGTCGCCAGAAAAAGGGTAAGAAAAACTATTGCCGCCGGATTCTGCCGCCAAAGTTCACGAAAGTACACGCGGTGCCGGCTATTTCGCGAACGCCCGCAAGAATATATTTTCCTATTGTCGTGGGACTCGCTGTTTCGCTTGCCCTGCCGTGTCTGCCATTGCCGACCGTTTCACGATCGCGCCGAGTAGGAAAGTGTTTTCGTCGGGCGGGCGCTATCGGCGGATCGCTTCAGCTGTCTAGGCTGGGTTGCGCTGGCGGATTGCAGCCCAGCCGAGCACAACCCAGCCGGCGATCAGGGACAATCCGCCAATCGGGGTGATCACGCCGAACCAGCGCGGCGCACCCAAGGCCATCAGATAGAGGCTACCCGAGAAGATGATCGTGCCCAGCCCGAACAGCCAGGCGACCGGCGCGCGGCGGCGGAGCGGGAGGGCGGCGGTCAGCAAGAGCGCGAGCGCGTGCCACAACTGATACTGGACTGCCGTCTGCCACCAGCCGAGTTGCTCGACGCCGAGATTGCCCTTGAGCGCATGACTGGCGAAGGCGCCGGCCATGACGCCCGACGCACCGAGGAAAGCCCCAGCGGCGATGATCCGGGGGTTCGACGGCGGTGTCAGGCAACGCCCTTATAGTGCTGGCCACTGACGCGGCGGACGGTCCCCGAGCTGGCGCGCATGACGATGCTTTCGGTCTCGAGCATGCCGCCCTGGCGGCGCTTGACGCCCTTGAGCAGCGAGCCGTCGGTAACGCCGGTGGCGGCGAAGATGCAGTCGCCGCTGGCCATCTCCTCCAGCTTGTAGATGCGGTCGAGGTCCTCGATCCCCCAGCGGCGGGCGCGGGCGCGCTCGTCGTCGTTGCGGAAGAACAGGCGGCCTTCCATCTGCCCGCCGATGCAGCGCAGGGCGGCGGCGGCAAGGACGCCTTCCGGCGCGCCGCCCTGGCCCAGATAAATGTCGACGCCGGTGTCGGGATCGGAGGTGGCGATGACCCCGGCGACGTCGCCGTCGGGGATGAGCATGATGCCGCAGCCGAGCGCGCGCAGTTCGGCGATGATCGCGCCGTGGCGCGGACGATCGAGGACGCAGGCGATGATCTCGCCGATCTCGCAGCCCTTGGCCTTCGCCAGCGCGGTGACATTTTCGGACGGGGTGCGGGTCAGGCTTACCAGGCCGGGTTCATAGCCGGGGCCGATGGCGATCTTGTCCATGTAAGTGTCGGGGGCGTTGAGGAGGTGGCCCTGCTCGGCGATGGCGAGGACGGCGAGCGCGTTGGGGCCGGCCTTGGCGGTGATGGTCGTGCCTTCGAGCGGGTCGAGCGCGATGTCGATCTTGGGGCCGTTTCCGGGCGTGCCGGAGTCGGGGCGGTACAGCCCGACGCGCTCGCCGATGTAGAGCATCGGTGCCTCGTCGCGCTCGCCCTCGCCGATGACGACGGTGCCGTCCATCGGCAGTTCGTTGAGCGCGGCGCGCATCGCCTCGACCGCGGCGGCGTCGGCGGCCTTTTCGTCGCCGCGCCCGACCAGCTTCGACGCGGCGATGGCGGCAGCTTCGGTCACGCGAACCATTTCGAGGACGAGGACGCGGTCGAGGACGCTGCTCGCGCGCGGGCTGTTATCGGTCATTCATGGCTCCTGTTTCGCGGGGCGGGATAGGAGCGACAGCCATTTTTGTCGAGAAGATGTGAGCTTGTCGAGGCAGAGCCGCGTCACTTCTTGCGGCGCGGGGATGCCTCTTGGGGCACGGTCTTCTTGGGCGCAGCTTCGGGCGTGGTCGCTTTCTTGGGCCAAGGATAGCGGTCGACCGCCGCCTTGACGCGTTGCGCCGATGCCGGGAACTCCTTGATGAGGGCCGGCATGGCGCTCATCATCGACTTGAACACCGCCGGATCGAGCCACACCAGATAGCGTTCCTCGGCAAAGGCGCGCCCGGATTCGGTCAGGAAGAAGCGGTTCATGTCGGTCAGCTGCGAAGCGGTGAAGCGCCGTGCGAGCGAGGTCGCCAGTCCGTCGCGCAGCTGCGGCTCGAAACTGGGGCCGAGGCGGGCAGCCTCGGCGACGACGGCGTCGTGAATGGCGCTGAAGCGCTGGTCGAAAAAGGGATCGCCCTTGGCCGCCATCTGGCGGAACGTCGTGTGCATTTCGGGCGAATCCTTGGGCGGAGTCGCGGGGAACGTGCCTGGCGGCACCATCGCCATGAAATCGCCGGGCGTCATGTCGAGGACCCACGAGGCATAGCTTCCGGGTGCGTTGCTGAGCATCCGATCGAGCATTCGCGCCATCGTGCCGTCGCTGAACAGCGCGCCGGCCGTGGTGCGGGCGATGAGGAGGCGGGCGGGATCGACCGGCGGCTGGGCGACGGCCACGGGCGTGCTGACGACAGGTAACGCCGGGGGACCGGTGGTGGCGGGTGCGGGAACTGGCGACGAGGCCAGGGCGGTAGCAGCGAGCAACGCGAACATCGATTATCCCCCTGATGAGCGCCGGCAGGATAACGGCTCAGGGCGTTACGCCAAGCGCTTATCGGCCGCTACGCCCTAATCGGGTGTGGCCTAGTCCACCTGATGCTCGAGGATATGGGTACGGACGCGCACGGCGCGGGTGCCGAGCCGGGTTTCGTAAAGGAAGATGGCGAAGCCGAGACCGGTGGCGATCATCGCCACGATGAACAATAGTGCGATCGGCGTGCCCAAATGAAGCGACGCGAGCTGTCCGGCGAACAGCAGGATGACGACCAGGCAGATCAGCACGGCGGCGCTGACCGACAGAAACACTGCCGCGTTGACGACCCGGATGCGCTTGTCGAGGACGTATAGTTCGCCGATGATCCGGTCATGCTCGTCCCCGCGGCTGGCGAGGAGGCGCGGCTCGAGGCTTCGCGCGCGGTCGACGATGCGGGCGAGACGCCCCACGCAGACATTGAGGAAGGCGCCGATGCCGGCCAACAGGAACACCGGCGCAACCGCCGACTGGATGACCTGCGCGACCTCGCCGTTGGTGGTGGCGAAGGCGTCGAGGGTGGGGAGTATCATCCCTTCGCCAGCATCTTCTTGATGCCGCGCGCGGCCTGGCGGAGGCGTTGTTCGTTTTCGACCAGGGCGATGCGGACGAACCCCTCGCCTTCCTCGCCGAAGCCGACCCCGGGAGCGACCGCGACGCCCGCTTCGACCAGCAGGCGCTTGGAGAATTCCATGCTGCCGAGCTCGCGATATTGTTCGGGGATCGGGGCCCAGGCGAACATGCTCGCCTGTGGCACGGGGATGTCCCAGCCGGCCTTGCCGAAGCTTTCGACGAGGACGTCGCGGCGCTTTTTGTAGAGCGCGCGATTCTCGGCGATGCAGTCCTGCGGGCCGTTCAGCGCGGCGGTGGCGGCGGCCTGGATCGGGGTGAAGGCGCCATAATCGAGGTAGGATTTGACGCGGGTCAGCGCGCCGATCAGTCGCTCGTTGCCGACCGCGAAACCCATCCGCCAGCCGGCCATCGAATAGGTCTTGGACATCGAGGTAAACTCGACCGCGACGTCCTTCGCGCCATCGACCTGGAGGAGCGACGGGGTGGGGACATCGCCGAAGTAGATTTCGGCATAGGCGAGGTCGGAAATGACGATCAGATCATGCGCGCGAGCGTAGGCCACCAGCTTCTCGTAGAAGGGCAGGTCGGCGACATAGGCGGTCGGATTGGACGGATAGCCGACGACGAGCACCTTCGGCCGGGGCACGGTGAAGCGCATCGCCATTTCGAGCCGGGTGAAGAAGTCCGGGCCGGGCGCGGCCGGGATCGAGCGGATCGCGGCCCCGGCGATGATGAAGCCGAAGGTATGGATCGGATAGGTCGGGTTGGGCGCGAGGACGACGTCACCGGGGGCGGTGATCGCCTGGGCGAGGTTGGCGAGGCCCTCCTTGCTGCCGAGCGTGACGATGACTTCCTTGTCGGGGTCGAGATCGACGTCCCAGCGGCGCTTGTAATAGGCCGCCTGGGCCTTGCGCAGGCCGGGGATGCCCTTCGACGCGGAATAGCGGTGGGCATTGGGCTTGGCCGCGACTTCGCACAATTTGTCGATGACGTGCTTGGGCGGCATGCTGTCGGGATTGCCCATGCCGAGGTCGATGATGTCCTCGCCCCGCGCCCGCGCCGCTGCCTTCATCGCGTTCACTTCGGCGAAGACGTAGGGCGGCAGGCGGCGGATGCGATAGAAATCTTCGGTCATGGGATCCCGTTTGAACGATTTTGCTGCGCTGCGAAAGGGTGCGCGTCTAACGTTTGCCATATCCCGGCAGCTTGAGGCCGCGAGCGATCGCGAAGCCGCGCAGGGTAAAGGCGGCGACGAACGCGATCGCGGCGGCGGGTAATGACGGCAGGCCGGCGAGGGTCAGCAGGACGAACAGCGCCGACGAGAGTGCGGCGGCGGTGACGTAAATTTCGGGACGCATCAGGATCGACGGCTCGCCGGCCAGCACGTCGCGGATGATGCCGCCGGCGCAAGCGGTCAGCACGCCCATCGCAAAGGCAGGAACCGGGGCGACGCCATAGGCCAGCGCCTTCGACGCGCCATAGGTCGAGTAGGCGGCGAGGCCGAGCGCGTCGAACCACAGCAGGGTGCGCTCGTTCCAGCGGTGGCGTGCGGTCAACCACACCGCGATCCCGGCGGCGAGGCAGATCACCAGCGTGGCGTTGCGGTGGATCCAGAACACCGGCGCATCGATCAGCAGGTCGCGAATGGTGCCGCCGCCGACCCCGGTGACGGTGGCGAAGAACAGGAAGGTGACGAGCGTCTGGCGCTTTTCGGCGGCGAGCAGCGCGCCGGAGACAGCGAATACGGCGAGCCCGAAATAGTCGAGCAGGTAGAGCGCATCGGGGATCGCGGCGGGAAGGGTCGGGGCCATGCGCGATCCTTGCGAGAAGCGCGGCGACGAAGCAATCCCGGGGATCCCCGCAAGACGGCGCCCCGGACGTCGATCCGGGGTCGCCACGGCACGCTGTGCCTCGCGAGGACAGTTTCGGGATTACCGCTTCGACAGAAGCCCTTCCTCGATCGCCTTGATCTGCACGGC
>NZ_JANMWY010000324.1:0-3150 GCF_031380695.1 Sphingomonas sp.
GTCGACCGCGACACGCCGCGCGCCCTCGACCCCGGCGAGAACTTTCTGCTCCTCGATCGGGATGCCGAGCTTTTCATAGACGCGAAGGATCTCGGGATCGACCTCGTCGAGACTGCCGAGCTTGGGCCTGGCCTTGGGCGCCGCGTAATAATAAGCGTCCTGGTAGTCGATCGTGGGGATGTCGAGCTTGGCCCAGTCGACCTCCTCCATCGTCAGCCAGGCGCGATAGGCCTTGAGCCGCCATTCTAGCATCCATTCGGGCTCGTTCTTCTTGCCCGAGATGAAGCGGACCGTGTCTTCCGACAGACCCTTGGGCGCGAACTCCTGCTCAATGTCCGAGGAGAAGCCCCACTCATAATCTTTCGCGATTGCCTCACGGGCCTGCGCATTGTCGAGGGGTTGGTCGAGCTGGTCCATCATGACGCTAATTCCTGAAGACTGACGGCGTGGAGTGCGCCGCGCACGGCGTTGCCGACGGCCCCCATGTGGGGCTTGATCCGGCAATGCGCGTCGAGTGCGCAGTCACTGGGGCCTTCCGCGCCCGAGCAGAGCGTTAGCGCGATCGGCCCCTCGACCGCTTCGACGATGTCGGCAAGGCTGATCGACGCGGCCGGGCGGGTGAGGACATAGCCGCCCTGCGCGCCGCGCGTGCTGGTCAGCAGCCCGGCGTGGGCAAGGATCCCCATCAGCTTCTGCGCGGTCGGCAGCGGCACGCCGGTTTCTTCGGCGAGCACGGCCGCCGACAGCCGCTCGCCAGCGTCGCGACGGGCGGCGGCGGTGAGCATGACGACGGCATAGTCGGCGAGGTGGGTGAGTCGCATGGGGTCCTAATCGGATGAATATGGTAGGATTTAGGCGTTCGCATCGAAAAGTTCAACCGGCGCTGCGAGGGAAGACGAGTTCGTCGGGTTGCTTCGCTTCGCTGGCAATGACAGGGCCCGATCATGTACCGCGCCCTCCGCCCCCTCATCTTTGCGCTCGACGCCGAGCGGGCGCATCGGGTGACGATCGCCGGGTTGAAACTGCTGCCCCGGCGCGCACCGTCGTTCGATCCCATCCTGAGCAGCGACGTCGCCGGGCTGACCTTCCCCTCCCCGGTCGGGCTCGCCGCCGGGTTCGACAAGGATGGCGAAGTGCCCGACGCGATGCTGTCGCTCGGGTTCGGGTTTGTCGAAGTAGGAACGGTCACGCCACTGCCGCAAGCCGGCAATCCCGGGCCACGCCTGTTCCGGCTGGTCGAGGACCGGGCGGTCATTAACCGCATGGGGTTCAACGGCGGCGGGCAGGCGGCGGCGCTGGCGCGGCTGGCGCAGCGACCCCGTCACGGGATCGTCGGCGTCAATATCGGTGCCAACAAGGACGCGGCGGATCGCATCGCCGATTATGCGCAGGGCGTGCGGATCATGGCGCCGGTGGCGGACTATCTGACGATCAACATTTCCTCGCCCAACACGCCGGGATTGCGGACGCTCCAAGCGGGCGGGGAACTGGCCGAATTGCTCGACGCTGTGCGGAGTGCGCGGAGCCGGAACGGGCCGCCGGTGTTCCTGAAGGTTGCGCCGGACCTCGACAGTGGCGACCACGACCGCATCATGCGCGCAGCCATCGATCATGGCATCGACGCACTGATCGTGGCAAACACGACCGTCTCGCGCCCGCCGCTGGCGTCAGGCCACGCAGTCGAAAGCGGCGGGCTGTCGGGGCGGCCGTTGAAGGCGCTGGCACTGGCGCAGTTGCGACTATTCCGGGCAGCGAGCGGCGGTGCGATCCCGCTGATCGCGGCGGGCGGGATCGAGGATGCCGACGACGCCTTTGCCCGGGTTCGGGCCGGGGCCAGCCTGATCCAGCTGTACACTGCGCTGGTTTACGAGGGGCCGGGGCTGGCGCGGCGGATCGCGACTGGGTTGGCCGAGCGCCTGCGCCGTAGCGAATTCGCCAATATTGCCGAGGCGGTGGGAAGCGAGTAGCCCGAGCCAATGCGAACCAAGATCGTTCTGGCCGCCGCCCTCGCGCTTGCCGGCTGTGTCACCACCCACACTCCCTCCATCTCGACTGCACCGTCCGGGCCGCCAGGCATCGTCAGTGCCGCCGACCCCCGCGCAGCAGACGCCGGCGCAACCATATTGCGCCAAGGCGGAAGCGCGGCCGATGCCGCCGTCGCGACCATGCTCGCACTGACCGTGGTCGAACCGCAGAGTTCGGGCATCGGCGGGGGCAGCTACCTCGTTTTCCGCGACGCCAGGGGCGTGATCCAGACCTATGACTCGCGCGAGACCGCGCCCCATGCCGCGACCGGGGCCTGGTTCCTCGGCGCCGACGGCAAGCCGCGCGCTTTCGAGGATGTCGTTCCGGGCGGGACCAGCGTCGGCGTGCCGGGCAATATGCGGATGGCGGCGCGGGCCAGTCACGATCATGGCAAGCTGGCGTGGAAGACGCTGTTCCAGCCGGCGATTGCGCTGGCGCGAGACGGGTTTTTGGTAACCCCGCGACTGCACCATGCGCTGGCCGACGAGCGGTCGACGGCGGGCTTTTCGGCGGCGGGTCGCGCCCTGTTCTACACCGCCGACGGGCAGGCGCTGGCGGTCGGCGCGCGGGTCCGTAATCCGGCGCTGGCCGATTTCCTGACCACCGTGGCGGAACGCGGCCCCGACTCCTTCTACGTCGGCCCCAACGCCAGCGCGATCGTCGCGGCCGTGCGGACCGCGTCGCACAACCCCTCACCGATGGATGTCGGCGATTTGGCGAGTTTCAGCTCGAAGCAACGGCCGCCGGTATGCGGCGCTTATCGCGGCTACACCTTGTGCGGGATGGGGCCGTCTTCGTCTGGCGGCATCGCAGTTATCCAGACGCTCAAGATGCTCGAGCGATTCGATCTTGGCGCGCTGGGGCCGAATTCACCGGTGGCGTGGCATTTGATCGCGGAGTCGATGCGACTGGCCTATGCCGATCGTGACCAATATCTCGGCGATCCCGACTATGTGTCGGTGCCGGTCACGGGGCTGCTCGACCCGGCCTATCTGGCCGAACGGTCGAAGCTGATTTCTGCGAGAGGGACGATGGCCACGGTTGTGGCCGGCACTCCGGCGGGCGCCCCGTATCATGCCAAGGGTGTCGAGGCGCTGGAGGCCGGTACGTCGTCCTTCGCCATCG
>NZ_JANMWY010000016.1:0-1765 GCF_031380695.1 Sphingomonas sp.
CGACCGCGTTCCTGCCGGATTGTCGGGAAGTTGGCTCAAGCCCGCGCTCTACGCGAGCCTCGCTGTCCTCCTGTTGACGCTGCTTTACTGGCCCGCCGCATGGTACGTTCGGCGGCGCTACAAGGCGCAGCCGAGCGTCGCTGGCCGCTCTTTGCAGGCATATCGTGCCACGCGGATCATGGCGGGCGCCGATCTCCTCGTGCTGACGGGGTGGGGCATCCTCATCACCCTATTGTTCAAGGATCTCGAAAACCTCGCTGGCAATTTCGACCTGCTGTTGCGGTTGATCCAGATCGTCGGGATCATCGTATTTGTCGGTGCGGTGCTGGTGAGTGCCTGGAACGTGCGGCTGACCTTCACCGATGGGCGACGCTGGCGGCGCAAATTGTGGAGCGTGCTGGTGCTGCTTGCGACACTGATCGTGCTCTACACGGCGGCGCGTTTCGGGCTGCTCGCCATGGGCGTCGATTACTAATGGCGCGCCTGTCGCTAAAGGTTGTCACCAGGACGCTGCACCTGAAAGTCCCGTTTCGCATTTCGGGCTTTGTTTTCGACAGATCCGACGTCGTCGTCGTGACATTAAGCGATGGCGAAGCAATCGGGCGCGGCGAAGGCGGCGGCGTTTATTACCTGGGCGACGATGTCGCACACATGCTGGCTGACATCGAAGCCGCGCGCGGTTCCATCGAAGCAGGGCTGACGCGGGAAGGCCTTCGCGCCGTGATGCCACCCGGCGGCGGACGGAATGCGGTCGATTGCGCACTGTGGGAACTGGAAGCGACGCGTGCCGGTCAACCTGCCTGGTCGCTGGCCGGCGTTGACGCGCTCAAGCCCCTGCTGACGACCTTCACGGTCAGTGCGGATTCGCCAGCGGCGATGGCCGACCGCGCGCGGAGTTACGCCGACGCACGGGCGATCAAGGTCAAGCTGACCGGGGAACTCGAATTGGACGTCGAGCGCGTGGCCGCAGTTCGCGCTGCCCGCCCGGACGTCTGGCTCGGCGTCGACGGCAATCAGGGGTTCGCACGAAGCCAGCTCGAACCATTGGTCGAAGCGCTGCTCGCCGAGCGCGTCGAATTGCTCGAGCAGCCGCTGGCGCGTGGCCGCGAGGCCGATCTCGATGGGTTCAAGTCGGCGATCCCGATTGCGGGCGATGAAAGCCTGTTGAGCTTGGCCGAGCTGCCGTCGGCACCGGGACGCTTCGACGTCGTCAATATCAAGCTCGATAAATGCGGCGGTCTGACCGAAGGGCTGCTGATGGCCGCCGAGGCGCGGCGTCTCGGTCTTACTGTCATGGTCGGAACGATGATCGGCACCAGTCTGTCGACCGCGCCCGCGTTGATCCTTGGCCAGCAGTGCGACATCGTCGATCTCGACGGCCCGACCTTCATCGTCGAGGATCAGAAGCACGCCGTCGATTATCGCGACGGTTTCGTCAGCGCGGGGTCGGACGTTTGGGGTTCCGGCAAGGTTCTTGCCGAGTGACCGACGAGCGACCGTGGTTCGGGCAACCGCGCGGGCTAACCGTCCTTTTCCTGACCAATATGTGGGAGCAATTCTCCTACTACGGAATGCGCGCGCTGCTGGTCTATTACATGACCAAGCAATTGCTGATGGGGCAGCAGCATGCGTCGGCGATTTACGGCACCTACACCGCCTGCGCTTACTTCACCCCGATCGTCGGGGGCGTGATCGCCGATCGCTGGCTGGGCAAGCGCAAGGCGGTGATCATTGGCGCCAGCATCATGGCGCTGGGCCATTTCAT
>NZ_JANMWY010000021.1:0-10117 GCF_031380695.1 Sphingomonas sp.
TCGGGCGTGCCGCGCACGGGCTGAAGCTTCTGGAGGTCGGCGAGCGTGGTCGAGGGGCGGTTGCCCTCGTCCTTTTCGAGCGTGACCTCGTGCATCGAGACGGCACCGGTCTCCTTGTCCTTGACGCCCATCGTGGCGGTGACGGAGATGATCTCGTCGGCGAAGGTGCCATTGGCCTGCGCGGCGGCGGTGCGCTGTTGCGATTGCAGGGCGTATTCGTCGCAGCGCTCGCGGCTGACCCCGTAGCGGTTGCCGACGACTTCGGCGGTGTCGATCATCGGCATGTATACGCCGTTGTGCATCGCGAGCAGCTCGGGGTCGGGGCCGACGCGCATCTCGCCGGTCTGAACGAGGCTGACGCTCTCGACCCCGCCGGCAACGCACACGTCCATGCGGTCGACGATGACCTGCTTGGCAGCGGTGGCGATGGCGACGAGGCCCGAGGCGCACTGGCGGTCGATCGACAGGCCGGCGACCCCGACGCCGAGCCCGGCGCGCAAGGCGGCGGTGCGGCCGATGGTGATCTGGACGCCCTGTTGCAGCGCCGCGCCCATGACGACGTCTTCGATGTCCGTCGCGGCTACCCCGGCGCGCTCGACCGCGGCGCGAATGGCGTGGGCGGCGAGGGTCGGGGAGGGGGTCGCGTTGAACGCGCCGCGATAGGCGCGGCCGATCGGGGTGCGGGCGGTGGAAACGATGACGGCGTCGCGTGCGGACATGCTTTTCTCTCCTGGAGGTTAGGCGAAGGTCAGTCCAAGCCACTCGGCAACTAGCGCCGGCTTAGCCTCGCCTTCAATTTCGACGGTGACGGTGTGGCGGAACAGCAATTGGCCGGGGGCCTTCTCGTCGACCGCGTCGAGCGTGAAGCGGCCGCGAATGCGCTTGCCGGAGCGGACCGGAGCGATGAAACGGACCCGGTCGGAGCCATAATTGACGCCCATCTTGAGCGTATCGGGCGCGAGCATGACGTCGGCCGCCATGCGCGAAAGCAACGACAGGGTCAGGAAGCCGTGAGCAATCGTTCCGCCAAACGGGGTTTTGGCGGCGGCGACGGGATCGACATGGATGAACTGCTGGTCCTCGGTTGCGTCGGCGAACGCCTGGATCCGCGCCTGGTCGACCAGGATCCAGTCGGATGCGCCGATGTCGGTGCCAACCTTGGCGCGGATGTCGGCGAGGGAGACACTGGGCATGCTTTGCTCTAGGCGCGGCGCAAGGGGCCCCGCAAGCCCCCTGGCACCGACGCTACGGAAGCGCCGCTGCCTCTGGGTAGGGCGGGACCAGCGTTCCGTCGGGCATGGCGAGGAAGGCGGTCTGGGTGGGGGTGGCGAGGAGCAGGCCAGCCTGTTCAAGGCCGCTGAGCAGGGTCGCGAGGATGGTCGCCTTGCGCGCGGCGTTCGCGTCGGGGTCGAGGCTGTCGTCGTCGTAGATCAGCTCATGATCGAGGCCGGTGCTGCCGAACCCGGTGACGACGCAACGGACCAGCGTGCAGCCTGGCACGGCGCGGACGGCAGTGGCGGCAATGGCGGCCGGATTCGAGAGACGGGCGGCAGGCGTGCGCAGGCCCAGCGCGAACGTGACGACGACGCGGCGGCGCTGGGCTGCGGCGAGGTTGTGGATTTCACGTTCCAGCAGTTTGGTGTTGGCCATGATGATCTGCTCGCCGGTGGGGGAGCGCAGGCGAGTGGTTTTCATGCCGATGCGCTCGACCGTACCGACGGTGGTGTCGTAGCGGATGGTGTCGCCGCGGCGGAACGGCTTGTCGAACAGGATCGCGAGGGCAGCGAACAGGTCGGAAAAGATGCCCTGCGCGGCTAGGCCGATGGCGATGCCGCCGACGCCGAGGCCGGCGACCAGCGCGGTGACGTTGACGCCGAGATTGTCGAGGATCGCGACCAGTGCGAGGCCGAACAGCGCGACCGAGACGATCACGCGGATGACACCATAGGCGTTACCGAGGGTCGTTGCGCCGGGTTCCTCGCCGACGTTGCGATGGATGACGCCGAGGACCAGCTCGCGCGCCCATACGGCGGCCTGCAGCGCCGCAGCGATGGTGAACAGCGCGTCGAGGAGGTGTGCGGGCCTTGGTGGCATGTCGGCATAGCGGGCGACGGTGTCGAGCGCGGTCGCGACCATGAACAGGATCGAGGTCTTCGACAGGACCCGGCCGACGACGCCTTGCCAGTGAATGCAGCGCGAGTCGTTCGCGACCATGCGATGGCCGAGCCAGCGCAGGCCGAGCATGACGAGGACGAGCACTGCGGCAACGATGGCGCCTAGGGTGAGGGCTTCGGCGTTGCGAGCGAGCCAGTCGAAGGCGTTGGGGACATAGTCCATGCGGCGCGCTTTAGTCGGGAGCTGCGCTGGCGATCAAGGCTGGTCGATCGAGGCTGGCGGTTCAGGCCGCCGTGCGAGCGCGGCCGGGTTTCTTATTCAGAAAGGTCATCATCCCAACCTCGCAGCCCGATAGCCAGCGGCGCGCGCGGGGGACCTTCAACCCGGCGAGCGCGTCGCGCGGGCTGTCGCGGACCGCCTCGATCAGGCGCGGATGAACATAGCTTTTGCGGCTCATCGCGACGGTGTTGCCGAGCGCCTCGGCGACCGGCTCGACCATCGTCTTAACGGTGAGCCGCTGGCCCTCCTCGGTCGCCAGCATCTGTTCGAAGGCGATGACGCTGGCCCCCCAGGTGCGGAAGCTTTTCGCGGTGAAATCGCCGCCCGATGCGTCGCGGATATAGGCGTTGACGTCGGCCGAGGTGATCGCGTGCGGATCGCCGTCGTCACCGACGTACTGGAACAGATTCTGGCCGGGCAGGTCCTGGCATTTGGCGACAATGCGCTTGAGGTTGGCGTCGGTGATCGCGACTTCGTGGACAATGCCGTGCTTGCCGGTGAATTTCATCATCAGCTTGCCGCCGCGTTTCAGGAGGTGGCGATTGCGCAGCGTGGTCGCGCCGAAGCTCTTGTTCGAACGGGCATATTGCTCGTTGCCGATGCGGATATGCTGGGTGTCGAGCAGGCGGACGACGGCGGCCAGCACGGTGTCGCGGCCGAGCGAGCGCTTGCGCAGATCGGCCGCGACGCGCTGGCGGATTTTGGGCAGGGCTGCGCCGAAATCGAGCGTGCTGCCATATTTCGATTTGTCGCGGCGGGCGCGGAATTGGTCATGGTAGCGATATTGCTTACGCCCGCGCGCGTCGCGGCCGGTCGCCTGGAGGTGGCCGTCGGGGTCGGGACAATACCAGGCGTCAGTGTAGGCCGGGGGCAGGGCGAGGACGTTGAGTCGGTTGATCTCGTCGCGGTTAGTGATGCGCGTGCCGTCGGGAGCGAAAAAAGCCCAGGCACTGCCCTTCTTCTCGCGGGTGATGCCGGGGACGCTGTCAGATGAATGGCGAAGCATTAGGGTCTTTCTACCGGGACGGACGATGGCGTAATGACGCTAGGCCAGCGCAAGTTCCGCCTAGCTGCGCAGGGGAGTGTCGATGACGGCGATTGGCGACGCGCATGTCCTGATCATGGCGACCGACGGTTTTGAGGAAAGCGAGCTGTTCGGCCCGCGCGCGATCCTGATCGAGCGCGGCGCGCGGGTGACGCTGGCGTCGCCGACGCGCCACCCGATCCAGGCAACGGTGCTGGACGATCCGGGGCGGACGATCCGGCCCGATCTGACCATCGGCGCGGTGGTCGACGACGATTATGACGCGCTGATCCTGCCGGGGGGCCTGCGCAATCCCGACGCGTTGCGGACCGACGCGGCGGCGATTGCGCTCATTCGGCGGTTTGTAGCGGCGGGCAAGCCAGTGGCCGCAATCTGCCACGGGCCGTGGCTGCTGGCCGAGGCTGACGTGCTACGCGGGATCGAGGTGACGTGCTGGCGATCGATCCGCACCGATCTGATCAACGCCGGAGCAAACGTGGTCGATGCGCCGGCGGTGACGAGCGGGCATATTGTCACCAGCCGGATGCCCGATGACGTACCGGCGTTCACGGCGGCGCTGATTGCGCTGATCGAACGTTCTCCAGCTTAACCGCTCGCCAAGCTTTGTCGGGTATGGCGGGCTTATGGGTGGGAACGTGATTCGACATTGGAGCGACTCGGTCGCGGAACTGTGCGGGGGAATGGCGCTCGGCCTGGGTGCGGGTGGCGCGGCAGTGCTGCTGGCGCCGCGGTTCGGCTTGACCATGTGGGGGGTCGGCGCGGGTGCGCTGGTCGTCGGATTTGCCCTCGGTTGGTTGGTCGTACGGATGGTTCCCTCCGAGCGCCCCCCGAAATCACTGGCGCCGTTTGAACTGGCGCCGCTCGAAGCGTGTGAGGCGGACGACGCGTTGCTGCTCGAAGATGTACTGCCCCAGTCCGCCGAGGAGTCGCGAGTCGTGCGGCTGTTCGCGCCGGACGGGCCGAAGACGGTCGGCGCCCTGCAAGCGCGGATCGACCAGCATCTGGGACAGCGCGCCGCCGAAACCCAGTCGCCTTCCCAAGCGCCGGACGCCAGCGACGCGCTTCACGCGGCGCTCGACGAAATCCGGCGCTCGCTGCGTCGCTGACGTCAGGCGGCGATGGTCAGGGCCTCCAGGCCAAGGCTGATCGCGCCGTCGTCATGCACCAGCGGTTGAAATTGCACGGCGATATCGGCGAGTATCTGTCCCGATATCGCGAATTCCGCCTCCTCGATGCCGGCGAGCAGGCGTTCGACAATCGCCTTCGCGTCTGGCCCGGGGACGCGCAAGCCGATCGCATGACGCTCTCCGGCGAAGGTTAGCGAATGCCACTCGGTCGAACGATATTGAGTCAGCAAGACGGTTTCTCGAGGCAGGCCGGTGCGCGCGAACAGCGCCCGGAGCAGCCCGGCGGCGGCCGGCGACATGGCGATTTTCATCATCGGGTCATCTCCAGAAAGGCGCGGACGCGGGCCTCGGTTGCGGCCCGCGGCTCTCGCCCGTTCCTCAGGTCGAACACGAATCGCGGATCGCGGACGACATCGCGGCCAAAGCGCGCGGGAGTGGTGTCGTGTCGGCGAATATATCCTTCTATTTCTCTCAGCAGTTGCATGACCTTGTCCCACACGGATAACGACTCGACTCCTGCAAGATTCCCATCCATTTCCTACTTGTCTAGAGTTTATCCTATGTTTACCTTATTATCATGATGGCAGACAATCCCCGGACCCTTCTCGAGCGGCTGTGCGTCGAACGCGGCGAGGACTTCTCTTCGCTATCGCGGCTGCTCGGAAAAAATAGTGCCTATATTCAACAGTATCTGCGGCGCGGGACGCCCAAGCGGCTCGGCGAGAAGGAGCGAAGGACACTGGCGCGCTATTTCGACATGCCCGAGTCGTCCTTTGGTGGCCCGGTGCGTCCGCCTCCCGGTGGCGGGCTGGTACCGGTGATGCGCGTGCCGGTCAGCGCTTCAGCCGGGCAGGGCGCGATCCCGTCGGAGGAAGCGGCAACTCCCTATTTTGCCTTCGACCGTCGCTGGCTGCGCCACATGACGGCAGCGCCCTCGGACAATCTGGTGATCATCCGCGTCGAGGGCGATTCGATGGCGCCGACGCTGGGCGACGGCGACGATATATTGGTCGATCGCGGCGATTGCGGCGAGCGGCTGCGCGACGGCATCTATGTGCTGCGGGTCGACGAGGCACTGATCGTCAAGAGGCTGGCGCTCAATCCGGTCAGCCGGCGGGTCACGGTCCAGTCGGACAATCCCGCCTATCCCGACTGGCCCGACCTCAAGCTGAATGCGATCCATTGCATCGGGCGGGTGATCTGGGCGGCGCGCAAGGTGGCGTAGGACGGCGATTCCGGGCCGGCGCGCGGCCGGCCCGAGTTCGCGGCAAATGGCTGCGGCTACTTTGCCATCTTCACTTCGCCCCACAATCCTTCGTCGATGAAAGTGCGATATTTCTCGTAGCCAGCAACGGCGGTCTTGTCCTGCGCTTCGGTAAACTGCTTGCGGATATCCTTATCGATCGCCTCGTCGCGTGCCTGATTGGGATCGAGCATCGCGCCGCTCGGATAATGGGTCTCTATCAGCACGTTGGGCGAGCCCTTCATGTAGTTCCCCCTAACCATGAAGCGGTAATCGTCGATGAGGCCATGCGCTTTCATCACCTCAAGCGCGGGCACCTGCGACTTGCGCAGGCCTTCGAGATATTCATCGACATGGTTGGGATCGACCTCGATCGCGTTGATGTTCCACATCCCTTTTTGCGGCGTGTAATCGACATAGGGCTTGGCCAACGCCGAGGAGGCGGCGAGCAGGCCAGTTACGGCGGCGGCGATGGCGACTTTGCGGATCATGCGATTTCCCCTGCTGATGGTGGACGACGCAAACGGGTCGAGGCAGGCACCGCGGGCAAGCCAAACGGGGTCCGGATCGACGCGCGAACAATTGCGTGAATTCGTGAGGGAGTCGAGTCCGGTTAATCTGACTTAATGCGGAATATGGTGTGCTCAGCGCGCCCGGTCACGGTGCCGATCAATCAGCCACAACACCACCGCCAGCGCAGCACCGATTCCGGTGCCCGTGAGCACGCCGAGCATGACCCTGCCTGTCGTCATGCCCCAGATCGTGCCGCCGATTATACCAAGCATCAGGAACAGGCCGCCGGCCTGGGTGGTGGGAGTGCGCATGCCCGCGCCTTGGCAGATGCGGGCGGGCGACGCCAGCGGCATGGTTGACGGGCCGCTAACGACGCTTGTGCGCGGTCGCGAAAGAACGGGCGAGGTAGGGGATGCGGCATGCCTACCCCTTATATTTCCGACCGCTCCGCCCTGGCCGACGCCAACGGGCTGATGCAGCGCTATGGCGACGACGCTGGGTTCGAGGCTGCGGCGCGCGCGCACGCCAGCCGCGATGCCGGAAATGTCCTGCGCTTCTGCCACTGGCGGCAGATCGAGCGGGTGATTGCGACGTTGGCCAGCGACGAGGTCGTCGGGACGGTTCACTAGCTGCTCGCGCCGCCGAAGTCGGTGGTGAGAGCCTGATTTACGCCTTCAGTGGGAGCGCGAAGCGCTTCCACCTCCGACGATCAGGCTCTAGGCTCCCGTCAAAGGGGAGCCAACCATGAAGAACTGGAACGTGCGCAAGCTGGTCGTCGCGCGCGAGGACATGCCCGAGCATCACCGGCTGGCGCGCTCGCTGTCGTGGCCGCATTTGATCGCGCTCGGGGTCGGGGCGATCGTCGGCACGGGCATCTTGACGCTGATCGGGGTCGGCGCGGCCAAGGCGGGGCCGGCAGTGATCCTGTCGTTCGCGATCGCCGGCGTGATCTGCGCCTGCGCCGCGCTCGCCTATGCCGAGATGGCGACGATGATTCCGGCGTCGGGGTCGGCCTATACCTACAGCTATGTCGTGTTCGGAGAGTTGCTGGCGTGGGTCGTGGGTTGGTCGCTGATCTTGGAATATTCGCTAGTGGTAATCGCGGTCGCGGTCGGCTGGTCGGGATACGCGTCGGGGTTTTTGACGAGCGTCGGCATGGGGTTGCCGGCGGCGCTAACCAACGGGCCGGAGCTGGGCGGTGTGTTCAACCTGCCGGCAGTCGTGATCATCGGCGTGGTCGCGGCGTTGCTGTCGGCGGGAACGCGGGAGAGTGCGACGCTCAACGCAGTGCTGGTGGTCGTCAAGATGCTGGCGCTGGCGCTGTTCATCTTCGTCGCGGCGAAGTCGTTCGACCCGGCCAATTTCCACCCGTTCATGCCGACCGGCTTTCCACGCAGCGGGCCGGCGGGGCATGAGGTCGGGGTGATGGCGGCGGCGGCGATCATCTTCTTCGCTTTCTATGGCTTTGACGCGATTGCGACGGCGGCGGAGGAGGCCAAGAACCCCGACCGCGACCTGGCAATCGGGATCGTCGGGTCGATGGTCGCGTGCGTCGCGATCTACATGGCGGTGGCGGCGGCGGCGATCGGGGCGCTGACCTATACCAAGTTCGCCGACAGCCCGGAGCCGCTGGCGCTGATCCTCCGTTCAATCGGACAACCACTCTCAGCGAAGATCCTCGGCCTGTCGGCGGTGATCGCACTGCCGACGGTAATCCTGGCCTTTTTCTTCGGCCAGAGCCGGATCTTCTTTACCATGGCCCGCGACGGGCTGTTGCCGCAGTCGCTGGCGCGCGTGTCGAAGCGCGGAACGCCGGTGCGGATCACCATCTTCACGGCAATCGTCGTGGCGGTGATCGCCGCCATCTTTCCGCTCAACGAGATTGCTGCGCTGGCTAATGCCGGGACGCTGACCGCGTTCGTGGCAGTGTGCGCCGCGATGCTGGCGATGCGGCGGCGCGAGCCGAATCGGGAACGCAAGTTTACCGTGCCGCTACCGTGGGTCGTCGGCACGGTCGGGATCCTCGGCTGCTGCTATCTGTTCTACAGCCTGCCGGAGCGGACCCAGACTTGGTTCTTCGGCTGGAACCTGTTCGGGCTGGTAGTGTATTGGGTCTATGGCAGTCCCCGGGCGGCCAAGGCGCGGGCGCAGGCATAGAAAAAGCCCGGGCACTGCTGCCCGGACTTTCACTTGTGCAAGCCGTGGGTTTAGCCCCGCGGTGGAACCTTGCCGGGCGGCGGAACGGTGATCTTGACCGTCTCGCCATTGCGACCGGGGAAGCCGGTGAACATCGCTTCGACCAAGTTGGGGACCAAGCGGGTCAGATCGTCGTTTTCCGAACGAGCGCGGGCGTGCCCTTCGAACACCGACTGATTGTCGGCCTTGCGCCGGATGTCGATGTCGAGATTGCTCTTGTAGACGGTATAGCTGCTGACGCCGCCGCCGTACCAATAAGGGTCGTCCCAGCCGTAGAAGAACGGGCTGCGATAGCCGCCATAGCGCGAGTAGAACGGGCCGCCGCCGTAATAGCCGCCGCGTCCGAAGCCGAAGCCGATGCTTAGGCCGCTGCGCCCGTAGCCATCACCGTAGCCGCCATAGCCGAACGAATCATTGGCATATTCGGTGGTGCCGCGGTCGACGGCATAGCCGACGTTGACGACCAGCGTGGCCGCGCCGGGGCTGGGTGCCGCAGCATAGCCTTGCGCCGCCATTGCCTGAGCAACGACGCCGCCGAAGCGCTGGAATTCGAGCGTGCCGTTGAGGCGCGGGTCCATGGGCACGACGAAGAAGGTCTGACCGGCGGGGGCCGGCATGGCCTGATAACGCGACACTTGCGCGGGGAAGCCGGTGACGCAACCCGACAGGGTAACCACGGCAGCACCCATCAGGGCGGCAGCAGCCAGTTTATATCTACGCATAAGTCGTTGCTCCTCAGGAAGGGAGAATATGTCCGATCCTGCGGTTAAACGATAGTTAGCCTGAATGGACGATGAAGCGAGCCGTCAATGCGATAGAATTCAGCGACTTAGGCCGACCGTACGATATGCGTCGGCCAGCGTCGGAGCCGCGATGGTCCGCGCCCGCTCTGCACCGGCGGCGAGGAAGCTGTCCAGCGTGGCCTCGTCGCGGCGCAATTGGTCGAGCCGGTCGCGGATCGGGGCGATGGTGGCGATGACCGCGTCGGCCAGCACCGGCTTGAACGCGCCGAACCCCTTGCCGGCGAAGCGGCCGAGGACTTGTGGCACGGTTTCGCCGGTCAGCGCAGCGAGAATACCGACGAGGTTGGTCGCCTCGGCCCGCCCGGCGAACAGCGCAGGATCGTCAGGCAAAGGCTCGGGATCGGTGCGCGCCTTGCGGATTTTCTGGGCGATGGCATCGTCGCTGTCGGTCAGGGAGACGCGGCTCTGCTCGGACGGGTCGGACTTGGACATCTTCACCGCCCCGTCGCGCAGGGACATCACGCGCGCCGCAGTGCCGCCGCCGATGAACGGCTCGGGCGCAACGAATAGCTCGCAGTCATAGTCGGCGTTGAACTTGATCGCGATGTCGCGCGCCAATTCGATATGCTGCTTCTGGTCCTCGCCGACCGGGACATGGGTCGCGCGATAGACCAGCACGTCGGCGGCCTGGAGCACGGGGTAGGTGAACAGGCCGACGCTGGCGCCTTCCTTGTTCTTGCCTGACTTGTCCTTGAACTGGGTCATGCGGTTGAGCCAGCCCATCCGCGCCGTGCATTGCAGAATCCAGGCGAGCTCGGGGTGCGCCGGCACGGCGGACTGGGCGAACAGGGTCGAC
>NZ_JANMWY010000052.1:0-6186 GCF_031380695.1 Sphingomonas sp.
CTGGTCGGGATCCAGATGCTCAGCTCGTCGGCGAGCTTCTGCATCGCCAGCACCGAGGGATGGTCGACAGTCTCGCGGGCGGTGGCGAACTGTTCCTCGTCCTCGACCCGGCAGAAATAGAGGCCTTCGAACAGCTCGGGCGGGAGCACGACCTGCGCGCCCTTCGCGGCGGCCTCGCGGACGAGGTCGGCGACGTTGGCGATGTTGTGGGCTGTGTCCTCGGTGAACGCGAGCTGGAGCGCGGCGACGGTGATAGTGGTCATACTTCTACCTCGTCATTCCCGCGAAAGCGGGAACCCAGCGCAACAAAGAAAAACTGGGTCCCCGCTTTCGCGGGGATGACGAAAGGGGGCAAGTCACTTCGGCACCTGTTGGCTGATGCAATGGAAGCTACCGCCACCGGTGAGAAGGTGGTCGGCGCGCAGGCCGACCGCCTTGCGATCGGGGAACAGCGCCTGGATCACCGCGACCGCGGCGTCGTCGAGCGGGGCGCCGTAGAGCGGGACGACCACGGCGGCATTGCCAATGACGAAATTCATGTAGCTTGCCGGCACGATCTCCCCGTCGCGCTCGATCTTGCCCGGAGAGGGCAGGGTGACGACGTCGAGCCGGGCCCGCTCGAGCCGGTCGGACGCGTCCTCATACACCGCCCGGTTGGGGTCGCCCCGCCCGCCGGTCGGGATGGCGACGCGACCGGGCGCGACATAGCGGGCGAGGTTGTCGACATGGCCGTCGGTATGATCGTTGGCGAGCCCTTCGCCGAGCCACACGACGCGGGTGGCGCCGAGATCGCGGGCCAGACGCTGCTCGATGTCGGCGCGGGACAGGCCGGGGTTACGATTGGGATTAAGCACGCATTGCTCGGTGGTCAGGAAAGTGCCCGACCCGTCGCCGTCGATCGCCCCGCCTTCGAGCATCCAGTCGGCCTTGGCGTAGGGCAAGTCGGCTTCGGCGGCGAGCCGCTCGCCGATGCTGTCGTCGCCGGGCAGGTCATATTTGCCGCCCCAGCCGTTGAAGCCGAAACCCTGCGCTCGGCGGGCCTGGCCAGAGCCGGTGACGATCGCGCCGGTATCGCGCAGCCACACGTCGCCGAATGGTTCGACGATGACCCGGGCGAAGGGCGCGAGCTTGCGCGCGATGTCGGCGCAAGGTTCGCTTGCCGCGACCAGCCACGCCGACTCGCCCCGTCCGTCGGCGTGGATCGCGCGGGCGAACTCGACCACTTCCTGTTGCGCCGGGGCGAGGTCGTCGGCCCACAGCGAATGATCGGACGGAAAACCAATCCACAGCGCCCGATGCGGCGCCCATTCGGGGAGGGGTGGGGCCATGGTGTCTGCGCCTAGCAAAGCAGTCGGCAAGCGCCAAGTTGCTCTTGTGCTTTCCAAATTCATCAGTCTAATCATCTCGCCGCGTAGGGGGAGATTGTGATGCGTCGGACTGTTTGCGTCGTGAGTTTCGTTGCGTTCGCGGGATCGTTGGCCGGCCCCGCGCTGGCCCAGGCCCAGTCGAACCTTGAGGCCGATGCCATCGCCTTTGGCGTCCGGGAAAGCGTTTCTAATATGGACCTGTCGCCCGACGGCAGGCAGGCGGTATTCGTCGGGCCCGGACCCGGGCGATCATCGGTCGTCTATATGGCGGACCTGGTGGCGGGGACGACGAAGCCGATCCTGTCGACGAGCGGCGCTCCCGAGAATGTTGGTTGGTGCGCGTTCGTCTCGGATCGCAACCTGGTTTGCCGCTATACCGCGATCGTCAAGGATGCGGTCCTGCTCCTCCCGGCGTCGCGAACCATCACGCTCGACACATCGGGCAAGAACATCAAGGAACTCGGCCAGCGCGCTTCGGCCAATGATTACGGATATCGGCAGAGCGACGGCTCGATCATCGACTGGCTGCCCGGCGGTGACAATTCCGTTCTCATGACGCGAGTGTACATCCCGGAGGCAGGACTGACGGGCGATTCGAACCTCTCGCGGACCAAGCAAGGGCTCGGTGTCGTCCGGATCAATGTCGGCTCGATGAGCGTGAGCCCGGTCGAGCCGCCCCGCATCAATGTCGATCGGTATATGAGCGACGGTCGTGGGACGGTGCGGTTAATGGGACTGGTCGAGCGGTCGGCGGAAGTGAATCTGACCGGGCGAAACAAATATCTTTATCGCCGTGCCGGGTCGCGCGACTGGAAACAACTGGTCGATTATCAAAAGGATGAGTTCGAGCCGCTTGCCATCGATTCAACCATTGATGCGCTCTATGCGCTGCGCAAGATCGACGGCCGCTATGCGCTGGTGACGCACAAGCTCGACGGCAGCGATCAGGAAACGATCGTCGCGACGAACCCGCGGGTCGATATGGACAATGTCGTCCGCAGCAGTAACGGCGAGCGCGTCATCGGCTATACCTATGCCGAGGAACGTCGGCACACGGTCTATTTCGATCCGGAATATGAGAAGCTGGCGACGGCGTTGGGCAAGGCACTGCCAAAGCTTCCCAGCGTGACCTTCGTCAACACCAGCACCGACGGCACCAAGGTCCTACTCTACGCGGGAAGCGACAACGACCCGGGTCGCTATTATCTGTTCGACAAGACCAAGAAGAGCCTGGGCGAGGTCATGCCGGCGCGGACAACGCTCGGTGATCGCAAGCTCGCCAACGTCCAGTCGATCACCTACCGAGCTGCCGACGGCATTAATATTCCGGCCTATCTCACCCTGCCGGTCGGCAAGTCGGCAACGGGGCTTCCCGCGGTCGTCCTTCCCCATGGCGGGCCGAGCGCGCGCGACGAGTGGGGGTTCGACTGGTTGTCGCAATTTCTTGCGACGCGTGGCTATGCGGTAATCCAGCCCAATTATCGCGGCTCGGCTGGCTTCGGTGATGCGTGGTTGGCCAAGAACGGCTTCCAAGGCTGGCGCACCTCGATTGGCGACGTGACCTATGCGGCGCGCTATTTGACGAGTCAGGGCATCGCCGATCCGAAGCGGCTGGCGATCGTCGGCTGGTCCTATGGCGGCTATGCGGCGCTCCAGTCGGCGGCGACCGAACCGTCGCTCTACAAGGCCGTTGTCGCGATCGCGCCGGTGACCGACCTCGCACTCTTAAAGAGCGACTATGCCGACTATACCAACAGCCTGGTGGTCAACCGGTTCGTCGGGGTCGGGCCGCACATCAGCGAAGGGTCACCGTTACGGCATAGCGGGTCGATCACGGCGCCGGTGCTGCTGGTGCATGGCGATCTCGACGTGAATGTCGGTGTTGCCCATTCGCAGAAGATGGATTCGGCCCTGCGCTCGGCGGGCAAGAGCAGTGAGCTGCTTATGTTCAAGGGCCTCGACCACCAGCTCGAGGACAGCAACGCACGCGCGCTGATGTTGAGCAAGATCGGGGCGTTGCTCGACCGGACGATCGGGCACTGACTGCAACGAAAAAGGGCGGCCCCGCGAGGGACCGCCCTTGTTTCATCGCCTGACGGGCTAGCCGATCAGCGCGAGTAGAATTCGACGACCAGATTCGGCTCCATGCGCACCGGGTATGGCACTTCGTCGAGCTTAGGCACGCGAGTAAACTGCACCTTCGACGTACCGTCCGGCACGACATAATCGGGGATGTCTCGCTCGGCGAGTTGCTGCGCTTCCATCACCAGCGCCATTTCCTGCGCCTTGGTGCCAAGCTCGATGATGTCGTTCACGTCACAGCGGCGCGAGGCGATATTGCACTTGATGCCGTTGACGCGAATGTGGCCATGGCTGACCATCTGGCGCGCCGACCAGATCGTCGGCGCGAACTTGGCGCGATAGACGATCATGTCGAGGCGGCGCTCGAGCAGGCCGATCAGGTTCTGGCTGGCGTCGCCCTTCATGCGCTCGGCATGTTGAAAGGTCTGCTTGAACTGCTTCTCGGTGACGTCGCCGTAATAGCCCTTGAGCTTCTGCTTGGCGCGTAGCTGAATGCCGAAGTCCGAAACCTTCGACTTGCGGCGCTGGCCGTGCTGGCCGGGACCATATTCGCGCTTGTTGACCGGGCTCTTCGGGCGACCGAAGACGTTTTCACCCATGCGGCGGTCGAGTTTATACTTGGCGCTAGAACGCTTGCTCACGTGATATTTCCAATTCGCTGTTGTCGTTCGTGCCTGGGCCGCACCGCATGACCTTCAAGTCGTGCGCGACCACCGCTTCACCAGGCGTGCGGGGTCAATTGCGAAGCGGCGCGCCTAGACCAGCTGGCGTGACGGGTCAACAGCAGGGGAGGGGCAGAGTTCGGGTCGGATATTCGATCAGCGAGGGTTCCGCGGTCGGCGCGGGGCTTCGACCAGCGCCCGGATCATGCCGCGCACCGCCTTGACCTCGCGGCTCGACCAGCGCGCCTTGCTCATGATCGTGCGGATGGTGTGGCGGGTGACGGTGATCCGCTCGGGGGGATGGAAATAGCCGGCGGCGAGCAGTTGCTCGTCGAGCTGGCCGATGAGTCCGTCGAGTTCGGCCTGCGGGGCAGGGGCTTCGACGTCCTTGACCGGCGGCTGGGCGAGCGCCTCGCCCTTCGACCATTCGTAAGCGAGCAGAATCACCGCCTGGGCGAGGTTGAGCGAACCGAACTCGGGGTTGATCGGGACGGTGACGATCTTGGTCGCCAGCGCGACATCTTCGCTGGCGAGACCGGAGCGCTCCGGGCCGAACAGGATCGCGGTGCGGCCGGGCGTGGCGTGGACTTCCGCTGCCATCTCCTCCGGGCCGACGACCGGCATGATGAGGTCGCGACGGCGCACGGTCGAGGCGAAGACGGTCGAGCAGTCGGCGATGGCCTCGGCAACGGTGTCGAACAGTTGCGCCTGCTGGAGGACGATGTCCGCCCCGCTCGCCGCCGGGCCGGACTCAGGATTGGGCCAGCCGTCTCGCGGGGCAACGAGGCGAAGCTCGGTCAGGCCGAAGTTGAGCATCGCCCGCGCCGCCTTGCCAACGTTCTGGCCAAGCTGCGGGCGGACGAGGATAATGATTGGGGTCAGAGCAACCGCCCCCTCCCCGGATCGACCACCGCGCCCTCCACGCTCTCGACGATTTCCGCGAAATCTTGGGGTTCGGTGAAGTCCTTGTAGACGCTGGCGAAGCGGATGTAGGCAACGTGGTCGAGGCCCTTAAGCCCGGCCATGACCGCCTCGCCGATCCGTTCGACGCCGACATCGTCGCCCTGCGTTTCCAACTGTCGTTGGATGCCAGAGACGAGCCGCTCGATCCGTTCGGGGGCGATGTCGCGCTTGCGGCAAGCCAGCGCGATCGATCGCTCAAGTTTGCGGCGGTCGAATGCCTCGCGCTTGCCGTCCTTCTTGACCACGGTGAGGTCACGCAGTTGCACGCGCTCGAAGGTAGTGAACCGCGCGCCGCAGCCCTCGCACTGCCGCCGCCGGCGGATCGCCGCGCCGTCCTCCGACGAGCGGCTGTCCTTAACTTGGCTGTCTTCATGGGCGCAGAATGGGCAGCGCATTAGCGGGCGCCTGCGCGATCAACCACGAAGACTCTAATCCTGGTAGATCGGAAAGCGGGCGCACAAGGCGCGGACGCAAACATTGACCGCTTGCTCAACCGCGCGGTCACCGGCCTTCACCCCTTCGAGCACGTCAGCCACCATGTCGCCGATGTCGCTGAATTCGGCCTCGCCGAAGCCGCGCGTGGTGCCGGCGGGCGAGCCAACGCGGATGCCGCTGGTCTGCATCGGCGGCAACGGATCGAATGGCACGCCATTCTTGTTGCAGGTGATCCCGGCACGCTCCAGCGCCTCGTCGGCGTCCTTGCCGGTGATGCCGAGTGGACGCAGGTCGACCAGCGCGAGGTGGGTGTCGGTGCCGCCCGCGACGAGATCCGCGCCACGCTCCTTGAGGCGACCGGCGAGGGTCTGGGCGTTCTTGATGACGGCGCGGGCGTAGGTCTTGAACCCGGGTTCGAGCGCTTCGCCGAACGCCACCGCCTTGGCGGCGATGACGTGCATCAGCGGGCCGCCCTGCAGCCCTGGAAACACTGCCGAGTTGATCTTCTTGGCGATGGCCTCGTCGTCGGTCAGCACCATGCCGCCACGCGGGCCGCGCAATGTCTTGTGCGTGGTGGTCGTGACGACATGCGCGTGGCCGAACGGGGTCGGATGCTCGCCCGCCGCGACCAGCCCGGCGAAATGTGCCATGTCGACCATCAGGATCGCCCCGACCTC
>NZ_JANMWY010000073.1:0-5121 GCF_031380695.1 Sphingomonas sp.
CACGACGGCGGCCGGCGGCAATGCGACGCTGATGGCGGCGGCGGAAGACACGAGCGGATAGCGCCCGGAAATACCCGACCCGCTCGAGGCCAGGATTTCAAGAAAAAGTGGCTCCCCGAGTTGGATTCGAACCAACGACCAAGTGATTAACAGTCACCTACTCTACCGCTGAGCTATCGGGGAACGATGGCGCGCGAAGCGAGGCCCCCTTTAGCGACCGAACCCTTAAAGGCAAGTGTCAGTGCGCGAATTGCTCCATCGCGATGCGCTCGTCCAGCGCATGCTCGGGGTCGAACAGCAGGGTCATCGTTGGCCCTTTCGACAGGCAGATGTCGACCGTCGCGACCTCGCGCACTTCAAACTGATCGGCCACCGCCGAAACCGGGCGATTGACCGGGTCGAGCACGCGGAAGCGGATCATGACATCGTCCTGGAGGATCGCCCCGCCCCAGCGGCGCGGGCGGAACGGGCTGATCGGAGTCAGTGCCAGCAGCTTAGCTGCGAGCGGCAGGATCGGGCCATGGGCGCTGAGATTATAGGCGGTCGATCCGGCCGGCGTCGCCACCAGGACGCCATCGCAGACCAGTTCGGGCATCACGACCCGCCCGTTGACCGACACTTCGATCTTCGCCGTCTGCCGCGTTTCGCGCAGCAGCGAGACTTCGTTGATTGCGGGGCGGGCGATGACGGTGCCATCGGTCGTCGTCGCGGTCATCATCAGCGGCGTCACCCGTATCGCTTTCGCCCCGGCAATCCGCTGCTGCAGCCGGTCCAGCCGCCATTCGTTCATCAGGAAGCCGACCGTACCGCGGTTCATCCCGAACACCGGGCGCGGAGTGCCCTCCTCCAACATCGCGTGTAGCGTCTGCAGCATGAAGCCGTCGCCGCCGAGCGCGACCAGCGTCTCGGCCTCGTCCGCGTCGGCCCAGTGATAGCGTTTGCGCAGCATTTTCTGCGCCGCCTGCGCCGCCTCGGTCGGGGAGGCGAGCAGGCCGATCCCGTCGAGCAGACGCCGGTCGGTGACGGCGGGGGAGCGGGCCTCGTGGTTCATCGCGGGGGCCAGCATAGGCGATTTGCGCGCCAGCGCCACTATCAGCGTGCTGTCCCGCTTCGGGGCGGCACTGACGTCGGCCTGTCCTACAGCCGCCAAACGGCGCACGGCGAGGGTCATGGTAGAGTTTACATATTGGCGTACCCCCGAGGGCAAGCGCGGTTCCGACGCGCCGGTCGCGGCACCGCGCAAGCCGCGCCGCGATCGGCAACTGGAGCAGGCGATCGCCCGCGACACGATCAGCGTGCGCTTCCAGCCACAGATTGAGCCCGACAGCGGGCGCGTGGTCGGGGTCGAAGCGCTGGCCCGCTGGGACGGTGGCACAGGGCCGCAGGAGCTGTTTGCGCGGGCGGTTAGACATGGCCTGCAAGAGCGCTTGTCGCGTACGGTCCAGCGGCGTGCGCTGCGCCAGGTCGGGCAATGGCGCGGCGGACTGGCCCATCTGCGCCTGTCGATCAACCTCATCGCCGAGGACCTGATGCGCGACGGCTATGTCGAATGGCTGCTGGCGGAGATTGCCGACGCCGGGCTGAAGCCAAGCCGGATCACGGTCGAGATCACCGAATCGAGCCTGATCGCCGATCCTGCGACCGCCGCCGCCCGGCTCGCCACCCTGCGCGCCGCCGGGGTGCAGATCGCGATCGACGATTTCGGCACCGGCTATTCCAACCTGGCTTATCTCAGCGCGCTGCCGCTCGATTCGCTCAAGATCGACCGGGCGATGATCGCCGACCTGGTGGGCGGTAGCCGCGACCGCATTGTGGTACGCGCCATGATCCGCCTCGCCCGCGAACTGAGTTTGAAGGTCGTCGTCGAAGGTGTTGAATCAACAGCACAATTGGGACTGCTCGCAAGCTGGGGCTGCGATCTCTACCAGGGGTTTCTCGGCGCGGGGGCGCTCGACGAGGAGGAGCTGGCACGTTTCGTCAACGCGACCGTCGCCCAGGCGGCTTAAGGGTCGACGCCTACTCTCTCCCCGCGATTTGCGGGGAGGGAGACCAGCTATGCGGCCTCCAGCTCCTTCGCTTTCTCGCCCGCCGCCAGCACCCGCGCCAGCCCGCGCGACAGCTGGACCGCGCCGGTGAGGCGCGCGCTCTCGCTCGGCCAGTCGCGCGACACGACCAGCTTGCTGTCGGGACGCAGCTTCGCCGCGCCCTTCAGCCGATCGACATAAGCGAACAGACCGGCGAGTTCGGGGAAGCCGTTGGGCACGAACGTCACCACCGCGCCCTTCGCCCCGACATCGAGCTTGGCGATGCACGCCTTGCGACAATTGATCTTGGTTTCGACGATCTGCAGCAAATTGGCCGTTTCCTGCGGGATCGGGCCGAAGCGGTCGATCAGTTCGGCGGCGAACGCCTCGACCTCCTGCGGCTCGTCGAGTTCGCCCAGCCGGCGATAAAGCCCCATGCGCAAGTCGAGATCGAGGATATAAGACTCGGGAATAAGGATGGGTGCTTCAACGCTGATTTGCGGGGAATAATCCTCGCGCCGCTCGTCGCCGCCGGCTTTTTGCTCGAGAATCGCCTCCTCCAGCATCGACTGGTACAGTTCGAACCCGACCTCTTTGATATGCCCCGATTGCTCGTCGCCGAGCAGATTGCCAGCGCCGCGAATGTCGAGGTCGTGGCTGGCGAGCTGGAACCCCGCGCCAAGACTGTCGAGATTGGCCAACACTTGCAGGCGCTTGTCCGCGCCTTCGGTAATCGACCGGTCGGGCGTCGTCGTCAGGTAGGCATAGGCGCGCGTTTTCGACCGCCCGACCCGCCCGCGCAGCTGATAGAGTTGGGCCAGGCCGAAGCGATCGGCGCGATGGATCACCAGCGTGTTGGCGCTGGGAATATCGAGCCCGCTCTCGATGATCGTGGTCGACAGCAGCACGTCATATTTGCGGTCGTAGAAGGCGCTCATCCGCTCCTCGACCTCGGTCGGCGACATCTGACCGTGGGCGGTAATCGCGCGTACTTCCGGCACTTCCTCGCGCAGCCATTCCTCGATGTCGGGCAGGTCGGCGATGCGCGGTGCGACGTAGAAGCTCTGTCCGCCGCGATAATGTTCGCGCAGCAGCGCCTCGCGGATCACCACCGGGTCGCGCGGCGTGACATAGGTGCGGATGGCCAGCCGGTCGACCGGCGGGGTCTGGATCACCGAGAGTTCGCGAAGTCCCGACATCGCCATCTGCAGCGTGCGCGGAATGGGCGTCGCGGTGAGGGTGAGGACATGGACGTCAACCCGAAGCGCCTTGAGCCGCTCCTTGTGGGTCACGCCAAAATGCTGCTCCTCGTCGACAATGACAAGTCCGAGCTTCTTGAATTCGATCGACTTTGCCAGCAGCGCATGGGTGCCGATGACGATGTCGACAATGCCCTTCTCGATGCCCTCTTTCGTGCGCTTCGATTCCGCCGCTGTCACCAGCCGCGACAGGCGGCCGATCTCGAGCGGGAAGCCCTTGAAGCGCTCGACGAAGTTGGTAAAATGCTGCCGCGCGAGCAGCGTTGTCGGGCAGATCAGTGCCACCTGATAGCCAGCCATCGCCGCGACGAATGCCGCCCTAAGCGCCACCTCGGTCTTGCCGAAGCCGACGTCGCCGCACACCAGCCGGTCCATCGGATTGCCCGCCGCTAAATCGCCGAGCACGTCACTGATTGCGCGGTCCTGGTCGTCGGTTTCCTCATAGGGGAAGCGGTCGACGAACGAGGCGTAGGCACCGTCGACCTCGATAAGCGCCCCCGGTCGAGTCGCGCGTACCGCGGCGGTCTTGATCAGTTCGCCGGCGATTTCGCGGATGCGCTCCTTCATCCGGCTCTTGCGTCGCTGCCACGCCTCGCCGCCGAGACGGTCGAGCGGGGCGCGCTCGCTCTCCGAACCGCCGTAGCGGGTCAGCACGTCGATATTCTCGACCGGAACGTAGAGCTTGTCGCCACCGGCATATTCCAGCGCGACGCAATCGTGGGGTGCCTTGCCGACCTTGATCGAGGTCAGCCCCTCGTAGCGCGCAACGCCATGGTCGGCGTGGACGACGAGGTCGCCCGGGGTCAGCGCGGCGAGTTCGGCGAGGAACGCATCGGCGCTCTTTCGCCGCTTCTTGCGCCGTACCAGCCGGTCGCCGAGCATGTCCTGCTCGGTCAGCACCGCGACCTCGGGCGTGGTGAAGCCGTGGTCGAGCGGCAGGACGAGCAGCGCGGCATCGCCCTTTGCCCCGAGCGCCTGTTGCCAGGTGTCGACCTGCGCCAGCCGCTCCAGCCCATGGTCCGCGAGCAGCCCAGCCAATCGCTCGCGTGAGCCACGGCTATAGCTGGCCAGGATCAGTTTATGCTTCGACTTGCGCAGCTTGGCGGCGTGATCGACGACTGCTTCATAGACGTTGACGTTCTGCGCCCGCTCCGGCGCGAAATCACGCGCGCCTTCAACCGCGAAGTCTATGACTGTCTCGCTCGCCGGCTCGGGGAAGGTCGAGGCGCGGTGGATCGGCCGCCCGTCGATCGCGCCCTGCCATTCCTTGTCGCTCAGATAGAGGGTCGAGGGCGGCAGCGGGCGATAGCTGCCCGGCGCGGCGACCATCGCCCGCTCGCGATTGACGAAATAATCCTGGATCGCCTCGCTGCGCTGCTCATGCGACGAATCCGCTCCCGCATCGCGCACGATGACGTCATGCTCGCCGAGATGGTCGAACAAGGTGCCCAACTTCTCCTCGAACAGCGGCAGCCAATGCTCCATCCCGGCCAGTCGCCGCCCGTCCGACACCGCCTGATACAGCGGATCGCCAGTCGCATTGGCGCCGAACGTCTCGCGATAGCGGGTGCGGAACCGCTTGATACTCTCCTCATCGAGCAGCGCTTCCGACGCTGGCATCAGCGTGAACGCCTCGGCGGCTCCGGTCGTGCGCTGGTCGGCCGGGTCGAACCGCCGCAAGGTCTCAATCTCGTCGCCGAAGAAATCGAGCCGGATCGCGGTCGCCTCGCCCGCCGGGAACAGATCGACTAGTGACCCGCGCACGGCGAAATCGCCGGCATCATGGACCGCGTCGGCGCGCTGATAACCGTTGGCGGTGAGCAGGCGGACCAGCGCGT
>NZ_JANMWY010000075.1:0-2359 GCF_031380695.1 Sphingomonas sp.
CTGGCCCGCCGACAGGACGGTCGCGACCTGGTCGAAATAGCCGGTGCCGACCTCGCGCTGGTGGCGCGTGGCGGTGTAGCCTGCGGCTTCGCTGGCAAATTCCGCCTGCTGCAGCCGTGAATAGGCGGCCATGCCCTCGTCGCGGTAACCACTCGCCAATTCGAACATCGAGTGGTTGAGGCTGTGGAATCCGGCCAACGTGACGAACTGGAACTTGTAGCCCATCGCACCAAGCTCGCGCTGGAACTTGGCGATCGTCGCCTCGTCGAGCTTGGCCGCCCAGTTGAAGCTCGGGCTGCAATTATAGGCAAGCGCCTTGCCCGGATATTTGGCATGGATCGCTTCGGCGAACTTGCGCGCGTCGTCGAGATCGGGATGGCTGGTTTCCCACCACAGCAGGTCGGCGTGCTCGGCAAAGGCCATGCCGCGAGAGATGCAATGGTCGAGACCGGTGCCGTCGCGCAGGCGGAAGAAGCCTTCCGGGGTACGCTCCCCGGTGATGAACTCGCGGTCGCGCTCGTCGATATCCGAAGTGATCAGCTTAGCCGATTCGGCGTCGGTGCGCGCAACCAGGATTGTCGGCACGCCGCACACGTCAGCCGCCAGCCGCGCCGCGTCGAGATTGCGGACCGCCGCCTGGGTCGGGATAAGCACCTTGCCGCCAAGATGGCCGCACTTCTTCTCCGACGCCAGCTGGTCTTCGAAGTGGACGCCCGCGGCACCCGCCTCGATATAGGCCTTCATGATCTCGAAGCAGTTCAGCGGCCCGCCGAAGCCGGCTTCGGCGTCGGCGACGATCGGCACGAACCAGTCGCGCTTGGCTCCGCCTTCGCTATGCTCGACCTGATCAGCGCGCTGCAGCGTCTTGTTGATGCGCTTGGCCAACTCGGGTCCGGCATTGGCCGGATAGAGCGACTGATCGGGATACATGGCACCAGCGGTGTTGGCATCGGCGGCGACCTGCCAGCCCGACAGATAGATCGCCTCAAGGCCGGCGCGAACCATTTGCATCGCCTGGTTGCCGGTCACGGCGCCGAGCGCGCGAACCGGCTCGTCCTGCTTCATCCGCTCCCACAGTTTCAGCGACCCGCGGCGCGCCAACGTGTGCTCGACCGCGATCGAACCGCGCAGACGCTCGACATCTTCCGCTGAATATGGCCGGGTGATGCAATCGAAACGGCCCGGCGGTGCGGCAATCATATCAGCAAAATCAGTCACAAAAATGCCCCTAGACTCGAAAGGTTCGACGACAAAACGGCAAATTCTTGGCAATTACCCGTAGAAAAGGGCCACGCTGACACGAAGTGACTTGTATCTTTTGTATTTTGTTGACAGAACGTAGTGTGGTTGCCCAACGCAAGCTTTTCCTCGGTGCTCGATTAAAGCGCCTCCGTCGCGACCATGAGCTGCAGCAGGCGGCGATGGCCGCGCAGCTCGGCATCTCGCCCTCTTATCTCAATCACCTCGAACGCAACCAGCGGCCGATAACCGCCGGCATCCTTCTGCGGCTGGCCGAAACGTTCGATGTCGACGTGAAGTCATTTGCGGCCGAAGGAAACGACAGCGCCGGCGCCGAGCAGCTCGGGGAGATCTTCTCCGATCCGATGTTCGCCGATCTTGGCATCAACCGCTACGAGCTGGTCGAACTGGCCGACAATGCTCCGTCCGTGGCGGACGGCGTGGCGCGGCTCTACACCGCGCTGCGCGAACTCCAGCGGCAGCCGCACAGCGAGGAAGGCGTGGGTCCCGATCCGCGCGCGCTGATCACGCCCGAAACATGGGTCCGCGACTATATCCAGGAATCGAGCAATCACTTCCCCGAGCTGGAGGAATGTGCCGAGACACTGGGCATGGCGATGACCGACGCCTTGTCGATTGCCGAGCCGCTCCGCCGCCGGCTGAAGGACGCCTGGGGGATTACCGCGCGGGTGGTGCCGGCCGCCGAGCTTGGCGGTGCAACCCAGGAATATGATCCCGAGCGGCGACTGTTCATGCTGTCGTCGCTGCTGCGCAGCGAAAACCGCAGCTTCGGGCTCGCCTATCAGCTGGCACTGGTCGAGTTTCGCGACGTGCTAGAGCGGCTGGTGGCAGCGGCGAGCCCCCCCGACCAGGGTTCGCGTCATCTGCTTCATGTGAGCATGGCAAACTATGCTGCCGGGGCGATCATCATGCCCTATGGCCGGTTTCTCGCGTCGACTGGCGAGCATCGCTATTCGATCGACCGGCTATGCGGCGAATATGGCGCGAATGTCGAACAGGTCGCGCACCGGCTGACGACGCTCGGACGGCCCGGTGCGCGGGGCGTGCCCTTCTTCATGATTCGGGTCGACGCGGCGGGCAATATCTCGAAGCGCTATGC
>NZ_JANMWY010000088.1:0-22357 GCF_031380695.1 Sphingomonas sp.
CCATAAGTGTCGACGATGATCTTGCGCCCGGTCAGGCCGGCGTCGCCGTCGGGCCCGCCGATCTCGAAGCTGCCGGTCGGATTGATGTGATAGACGGTCTCGTCGCTGAGCAGCTCGGCGGGCAGGATGTCGGCGACGACCCGGCGAACATAGGCGTGAAGCTCGGCTTCCTTGTCGCCCTGGTCATAGCCCTTGCCGTGCTGGGTCGAGACGACGATCGCAGTCGCCGCGACCGGCTTGCTCTCCTCATAGCGCAGCGTGACCTGGCTCTTGGCGTCGGGCTCGAGGAACGGCGCGACGCCAGAGTGACGATCGGCGGCCATGCGCTCGAGGATCTTGTGGCTGTAGTAAAGCGTGGCGGGGAGCAGCTCGGGAGTCTCGTCGGTGGCGTAACCGAACATGATGCCCTGGTCGCCGGCACCCTCGTCCTTGTTGCCGGTCGCATCGACGCCCTGGGCGATGTGCGCCGACTGGCCGTGCAGCTTGTTGGTGAAGGTCAGCGTCTCCCAGTGGAAACCCTCCTGCTCATAGCCGATGCGCTTGACCGTATCGCGAACGGCCTGCTCGATCTCGGCTTGCGCGCCGGTGACCCACTGATCGTTCTCGTAAACGCCCTTGCAGCGGATTTCGCCGGCCAGCACGACCGTCTGGGTCGTGGTCAGCGTCTCGCACGCGATGCGCGCCTCGGGGTCCTTGGCTAGGAACAGGTCGACGATGGCATCGCTGATCTGGTCGGCAACCTTGTCGGGATGGCCTTCGGAAACGGATTCGGACGTGAAGAGATAGCTGTTGCGCATGTGCACCCAGATGGTTGGAGTCAGTGAGTTTCAGATATAACAATGTCGTTATGTGTGTCGGTCGGCAAAGTCAATCGAGGTTGGGCCGCAACCAGCGCCGCGCCTCGTCGAGCGGGACGCCGCGCCGGACGGCGTAGTCGGCCAGTTGATCCTCGCCGATCCGCGCCACTCCAAAATAGGATGCTTCGGGGTGGCCGAAGTAAAAGCCCGACACCGCCGATGTCGGTAGCATCGCGAAGCTCTCGGTCAGGGTGATTCCGGTCCCCTCGGTCCCGCCGAGCAGGTCGAACAGCGTCGGCTTCAGGCTGTGGTCGGGGCAGGCAGGGTAGCCCGGCGCCGGGCGGATCCCGAAATATTCCTCCTTGATCAGCGCCTCGTTGGTCAGCTGCTCGCCCGGTGCATAGCCCCACAGCGTGGTGCGCGTATGCTGGTGCAATCGCTCGGCGAATGCCTCCGCCAGCCGGTCGGCCAGCGCCTTGAGCAGGATGTCCGAATAATCGTCTTTGTCGGCCACGAACCCGGCGCTGTGGCGGTCGATGCCCTGGATGCCGACCGCGAAGCCGCCAATCCAGTCGCCGTCGTGGCTGACGAAATCGGCCAGGCACATGTTCGGCCGGCCTTCGCGCTTGGCGATCTGCTGACGCAGGAAGGGCAGGCGGACGTGGCTCTCGTCGTCGAGGTGGAGGAGGACGTCGTCACCCTCGCGGCGGCAGGCCCAGAGCCCGACCGTCCCCTGCGCGGTCAGCCAGCCTTCCGCGATGATCCGGTCGAGCATCATATTGGCATCGGCGAACAGTCCGGTCGCGCTTTCGCCGACGACATCGTCGGTCAGGATCGCCGGATAATTCCCCGCCAGCTCCCACGCGCGGAAGAACGGGGTCCAGTCGACGACGCTGCGCAGATCCTCCAGCGGCCAGCTTGCGAACCGATGCACCCCCGGCTGGACCGGCGCGGGCGGGCGCAAATGCATGTCGGCTGGAAACGCATTGGCGCGCGCGTCGGCGATCGGCAGCAGCGCGTTCTGGCCCTTGCCGGCGCGAGTCTCGCGGACGTGGAGATAGTCGGCCTTGATGCCCTCGACATACTCCGCAAGCCCGGTGTCGCTGACCAGGTTGGTCGCCACCCCAACCGCGCGGCTGGCATCGACGACGTGGATCACCGGTCCGTCATAGGCGACGTCGATGCGCAAAGCGGTGTGGACCTTCGATGTTGTCGCCCCGCCGATCAGCAGCGGCATCTTGAACCCGCTGCGTTTCATTTCCTCGGCGACGGTGACCATTTCGTCGAGCGACGGCGTGATCAGCCCGCTCAGCCCGATAATGTCGGCATCCTCGGCGATCGCGGTCTCAAGGATTTTCGTCCACGGCACCATCACGCCCAAATCGACGATCTCGAACCCGTTGCACTGCAGGACCACGCCGACGATGTTCTTGCCGATGTCGTGGACGTCGCCCTTGACCGTCGCCATGACGATCTTGCCCTTGCCGCGCGCGCCGGGGTCCTTGGCCGCCTCGATGAACGGCAGCAGATGGGCGACCGCCTTCTTCATCACGCGCGCCGATTTCACTACCTGCGGCAGGAACATCTTGCCCGACCCGAACAGGTCGCCGACGACGTTCATCCCGTCCATCAGCGGGCCTTCGATCACCTCGATCGGGCGCGGCGCGAGCAAGCGGGCTTCCTCGGTATCCTCGACCACGAACGCGTCGATGCCCTTTACGAGCGCATGCTCGAGCCGCCGCGCAACCGGCCAGCCGCGCCATTCCTCGGCCTGCTTCTCGGCCACGACGTCGGTCCCGCGAAAGCGCTCGGCGAGCGTGATCATCCGGTCGGTGGCATCCTCGCGCCGGTCCCAGATGACGTCCTCGCACGCCTCGCGCAGTTCGGGGTCTATGGCGTCGTAAATGTCGAGCTGACCGGCGTTGACGATGCCCATGTCCATCCCCGCCTGGATGGCGTGATAGAGGAATACGCTGTGCATCGCCCGGCGCACCGGCTCGTTGCCGCGGAACGAGAAGCTAAGGTTCGACACGCCGCCCGAGATATGGACGTGCGGGCAGCGCGCCTTGATCTCGCGGCACGCCTCGATGAAATCGATGGCATAGCGGCGATGCTCGTCGATCCCGGTCGCGATGGCGAAGATGTTGGGATCGAAGACGATGTCCTCGGGCGGAAAGCCGATCCCGGTCAGCAGCTTGTAGGCGCGCTCGCAAATCTCGACCTTGCGCGCAGCAGTGTCGGCCTGGCCCTGTTCGTCGAACGCCATGACGACGGTCGCCGCGCCATAGGCCATGATCTTGCGCGCCTGGGCCAGGAATGGCTCCTCGCCTTCCTTCATACTGATCGAATTGACGATCGGCTTGCCCGACACGACCTTCAGGCCGGCCTCGATCACCGACCATTTCGACGAATCGATCATGATCGGAACGCGCGCGATGTCGGGCTCGGCGCCGATCAGCTTGAGGAAGGTCGTCATGGCATATTCGGCGTCGAGCAGCCCTTCGTCCATGTTTACGTCGACGATCTGCGCGCCATTCTCGACCTGCTGCCGCGCCACTTCCACGGCTCGCGTGTAATCGTCGCCGAGGATCAGCTTCTTGAACGCCGCCGATCCGGTGACGTTGGTGCGCTCGCCAATGTTAACGAACTGGGTGACATTCTGGGTCACGAAACTACCTAAGCGAAAGGGATATCATGCGGCGACGCGCATTGGGTCGATGCCGGCCAGCAGCGTTTCGGAGCGGTGCGCGGGTAGGGCGCGCGGCGGGTGGCCGGCGACTGCTTCCGCCATCGCCCGGATGTGTTCCGGGGTCGTCCCGCAACACCCGCCGACGACGTTGACCAGACCGCGCTCGGCCCATTCGCGCATGAAGCCAGCAGTGGTCTCGGGCCGCTCGTCATATTCGCCCAGTTCGTTGGGCAGGCCGGCATTGGGATAGGCCATCAGCAGCGTGTCCGCCGCCGCCGACAGCACCTGCACGTGCGGCCGCAAATCGGGCGCGCCGAACGAGCAATTGACGCCGATCGTCAGCGGGCGGGCGTGGCGGACGGAGGCCCAGAAGCTCTCGATCGAATGGCCCGACAGGTTGCGCCCGGTGCGATCGGTCATGGTGAAGCTGATCATCAGCGGCAGTTCGCGGCCGAGCTGCTCCTGCGCCTCGAGCGTCGCAAAAATCCCCGCCTTGGCGTTGAGCGTATCGAAAATCGTCTCGATCAGGATGAAGTCGACCCCACCCTCGGCCAGCGCGAGCACTTCCTCGAGATAGACGTCCTTCAGCTCGTCGAAGGTGATCGCGCGAAAGCCCGGGTCGTTAACGTCGGGCGATAGCGACAATGTCTTGTTGGTCGGCCCCAATGCGCCCGCGACGAAGCGCGGAATGCCGGTCGCCTTGGCCGCTGCGTCCGCCGCATCGCGCGCGATCGTCGCCGAGACGATGTTGAGCTCGCGCACCATATTCTCCGCGCCATAATCGGCCTGGCTGATGCGGTTGGCGTTGAAGGTGTTGGTGCAGGCGATGTCCGATCCGGCGACCAGATAGGCGTCGGTAATCTCGCGCACGATCTCGGGCCGGGTCAGCGAGAGGAGGTCGTTATTGCCCTTCTGGTCGTGCCCGGTGTCGATCGACCCGCGATAATCGGCTTCGTTCAGGCCATAGGTCTGGACCATCGTCCCGAACGCGCCGTCGGTGACGAGGATGCGCTTGGCGGCTTCGGCGCGAAACAGCGCGGCGGCTTCGGACCGGATCACGCCGCTTCCTCCCGTCCAATGGTTTTCGCCCGCACACCCAGCAGGTGGCAAATCGCATAGGCCAGCTCGGCGCGGTTGAGCGTGTAGAAGTGGAAATTGCGAACGCCGCCGTCGTACAGCTCGCGGCATAGTTCGGCACCAATCGTCGCGGCGACCAGCTGGCGCGCAGCGGGGTGGGTGTCGAGTCCGTCGAACAGCCGGTCCATCCAGCCCGGAATCTGCGCCCCGCACAGCGACGCGAATTTGCGCGTTTGCGCGACGTTAGAGATCGGCAGGATGCCCGGCACGATCTCGATATCCATCCCCGCCGCCGCGACCGTATCGCGAAAGCGGAAGAAGCAATCGGCGGAAAAGAAGAATTGGGTAATCGCGCGGGTCGCGCCGGCGTCGACCTTGGCCTTGAAATTATCGAGGTCGACCGCCGCATTGCCGCTGTCGGGATGGAGCTCGGGATAGGCCCCGACGGTGATTTCGAACGGGCGCAGCTTCTTGAGTCCGGCGACGAGGTCGGCAGCATTTTCATAGCCACCCGGATGCGGGCGATAGGGCTGGCCCGGCACCGGCGGATCGCCGCGCAGGGCGACGATGTGGCGTACACCCGCCGCCCAATATTCCTCGGCGACGGCGTTGATTTCTTCCTTGGTCGCCTCGACGCAGGTCAGGTGCGCTGCAGCAGATAGGTCGGTCTCGCGCTCGATCCGCGCCACCGTGGCGTGGGTCCGCTCGCGGGTCGAACCGCCCGCGCCGTAGGTGACCGATACGAAGCGCGGGCCGAGCGGGGCAAGCGTCTGGATCGACTCCCACAGCGTCTCTTCCATCTTGGGCGTCTTGGGCGGAAAGAATTCGAACGACACGTCGATGTCGCCGTGAAGGTCCGCGAAGAGGGGTTGCCTGGTCATGCCGCTTTCACTTTGGTTGAGGAGCGGCGCTCGGCACGCCACAGCTTGATCGTCAGTTCGCCGCCCTCGAGCGTGCGCGTCTCGCTCAGCGACAGTCCCGCCGCCGCCAGCCAGCCGGCGATCTGCTCATCCGAAAAGCCGAGCCGGGCGTGGGCATGTTCGCGCCGCAATTCCTCGCGTTCGTGCGAAGCGAAATCGACGATGAGCAGTATGCCCCCGGCGCCGAGCAGCCGCGCGCATTCGGCGATTGCGCTGGCCGGTTCGGGCAGGAAGTGGAGCACTTGGTGGAGGGTGATGGTGTCGGCGCTGCCCTCGGCCAGCTGCAGTGCGTTGATGTCGCCCTGCTGCAATTCATAGGGTGCACCGTCGAGTTTGGCGCGGGCGATGCGCAGCATGTCGGGGCTGCGGTCGATCCCGATCGCCTGTTGCGCCGACGGGCCGAGCAGCTCGAGAATGCGTCCGGTGCCGGTGCCGATGTCGACCAGCCGGCCGAGATCGTCGCCGAGCAGGTCGCTCATCGCCGCCTCGACCTCGGCCTCCGGCACGTGGAGCGAGCGGATCTTGTCCCATTGCCCGGCATTGGCGGCGAACCAGCGCTCGGCCGCCGCCGCGCGGTCGGCGCGCACGGCCGCCAGCCGGGCGCGATCAGCGCGGGCCCAGTGATCGCCCACTTCGTCGGCCCCGGAATCGAGCAGGTTGAACAGCGGAACGGCGACGGTCGATGGTGCCGGAGTGAGAAAAATCGAACTGCCCTCGCGCCGCTTGAGCGCCAGCCCGGCATCGACCAGCACCTTGATATGGCGCGACACACGCGGCTGGCTTTGGCCCAAGACCTGCGCGATTTCGCCGACCGACAGCTCCATCTCGCGCAGTAGCTGAACGATGCGGAGGCGGGAGGGATCGGCGAGCGCCCGGAAAATCTCCATCAGCGAGAACATGTGCCGATATAAGGATATCCTTATATATCAGTCAAGATGAAAGAGGAGCTTCGGCCAGCGGCGGCGCTAATCGACCGGCGGCGGCGTGGTCACCTTGGCCAATCGCGCTTCGCCACCTATGACAAGCTTGAAAATCTGCTGTATTATGCCCACAAGACAGCCATGATCGGAAAGGCCGAAATGCAAGACGATGCGCGCTCCCGCCGAGCGATGGTCGACAGCCAGCTGCGCCCGCAAGGCGTAACAGATGGGGCCGTGCTCGCCGCGATGGGGAGCGTACCGCGCGAGGACTATGTCCCCGCCGAAGCCCGCGCCTTCGCCTATTTCGACCGCTCGATCCCGGTCGACGGCGGCGTCATGATTCCACCCACGCCGCTCGCTCGCCTGTTGAGCGAAGCCGCGCCGCAACCCGGCGAGCGGGCGCTGATCGTGTCGCCCGCGCCGGGCTATGCCGCCGCGCTGCTGACCGTGATGGGACTGGAAACGGTACAGCTTCGCGCTGCCGATGCCGCGACCGTCCCCGCCGGCCCCTATGACATCATCCTGATCGAAGGCGCGATTGCCGAGGTGCCCGCTGCGATCACCGACGTGCTGGCCGAAGGCGGTCGCCTCGCCACCGCGCTGCTCGTCCCTGGCGGCGTCGCCCGCCTCGCCATCGGCCACAAGATCGGCCTGACGATCGGCTTCAATCGCTTCGCCGACAGCGAGATCCCACCGCTGGCCGGCTTCACCCGCCCGCCCGCCTTCATCTTTTAAAAGCCTTAGCGAGATTCCACGATGACGCGTTCGATTGCCACTGCCCTTGCGCTCGTCGCCATGCTGGCCGCGCCGGCCGCCGCCGACACGCTGCGTGAGGCGCTCGTCGCGACCTATCGCGCCAACCCGACGATCAATGCTCAGCGCGAGGCGCTTAAGGTCACCGACAGCGGCGTCGCCATCGCCCGCGCCGGCAGCCGCCCGGCGATCAGCGGCACCGCCGGAGTCAACCAGGACCTCACCCAGACCGGCGGCGGCAAGGGTCGCAACCTCTCCGCCGGGGTCGATGTGAGCTATCCGCTGTTCAACGGCGGCAGCGTCAAGAACGGCATCCGTGCCGCCGAAACCCGGGTCGAGGCCGGTCGCTTCACGCTCAAGGCAGTCGAGGGCGATACGTTCGTCGAGGCGACGTCCGCCTATATGGATGTCATCCGCGACCGTTCGATCGTCGACCTCAACCAGAATAATGTCGACGTACTCGGCACCAACCTGGCCGCGACGCGCGACCGCTACAAGATCGGCGACCTGACCCGCACCGACGTCGCCCAGTCCGACGCGCGGCTGGCGCTCGGCCGGTCGCAGCTGGTGACCGCGCAGGGCCGACTAATCGCCAGCGAGGAAAATTACCGCCGCGTCGTCGGCCGCCAGCCGGGCGTGCTGGCCCAGCCGCCGGCGCTGCCACCGCTGCCGCAGACTGCCGACGAGGCAGTGCAGATCGCGCTCGTCTTCAACCCCGACATTATCGCCATCACCAAGCAGGCGCGGGCCTCTGGCTATGACATCAATGTTGCCCGCGCGAGCCGCTTGCCGACGGTCTCGGCGGTCGGCAGCGGGCGCTATACCGACTATCTCGGCACTGCGACCCAGCAGTTCGGTCCGTTCGCGCCCAACACCCAGACCTCGACCGGGGTCGGCGTGCAGGCGCGCATCCCAATCTATCAGGGCGGTCTCCCGGCGGCGCGCATCCGCCAGGCGCAAGCGCTACAGGGCCAGGTGCTTGAGCAGGCGGTTGCGACTGAGCGGGCGGTGATCGCCCAGGCACGATCGGCCTTCGCCACCTACCAGTCGGCGCAGAGCGCGATCGCCTCCAACCAGGTCGCGGTCAGCGCCAACACGCTGGCACTTGAGGGCGCGCGGGCCGAACGCACCGTCGGCACCCGCACCGTGCTCGACGTCCTCAACGCCGAGCAGGAATTGCTTAACGCCCAGGTCCAGCTCGTCTCCGCCCGCCACGACGCCTATGTCGCCGGCTTCCAGCTGCTCAACGCGATGGGACAGGCGCAGGCCGACGTGCTCGGGCTCGACGGCGGGCCGCTCTACGATCCGCTCGGCAACTATCGCCACGTCGCGCACAACTTCAACGACTGGGCGAACGATCCCAACCCCCGCGCTCAATCGACCCGCACCGTCCTGCCGACCGAAGTGCCGCCCGCCCTTCCACAGGGCGTGACAGGGCCGAAGCGATAGGCAATATGGGGCCGATGCAAGGCGCCCGCGAACCCTCGATGGAAGACATCCTCGCCTCGATCAAGAAAGTGATCGCGGAGGAAAAGGAATTGCGGGCCGCCGCGCCGCTACCCCCGACCGGGTCGGACGACGCAGACGATGACGTGCTCGAACTCGACGATCCGGTTGTGGTGCGCGAGCCGGTCGCTCCACCGCTCGATCTCGGCCCGCCGCTGGCGTCGGAGCAGGCGGTCGACAGCAGCCGCCAGCGCCTCGCTGAGCTGCAGGAAGTGGCCGCGACCGCGCCGCCGCTTCCGCCGGTGGTCAACCCGTTCGAAACGATGATCCGCGACATGATCCGACCGATGCTCAAGGATTGGCTCGACGCGAATCTGCCCGAGATCGTCGACGACCATGTCCGGCGAGAGATTGGGCGGATCACGGGGACGCCGCTTTAGGCTAACCCCTTGCGCTGACACGTCGCTTTGCTACTCGTTGCGCATGAAACAAAACCTCCTCCTCGCCGCCGCTATCGCCGCGCTGTCGGCCATCCCAGTCACCGCCCGACCGATGACCGCGCACGACATGCATGCCATGCACCGGCTCGGCACGCCCGACGTCTCACCCGACGGGCGCCGCGCGGTCATGCCGATCAGCACGACCGATTTCGACGCGAACAAGCGCAACAACCCGCTGTTCCTGCTCGACCTGACCGAGGTCGGCGCAAAGCCCGTCGCGGTCGCCAATGCGCCGAAAGGTGCGCATGATGCCGTGTTCGGCCCGGACGGCGCGCTGTGGATGATCAGCGATGCCGCGGGTAGCGACCAGATCTGGCGGATGCCGGTCGGCGGCAAGGCGGCGCAAGTCAGCGACGTCAAAGGCGACATCGGCGGGTTCAAGCTCGCCCGCTCCGGCGACCGCATCCTGCTGTGGGCCGACCGCGATCTGCGCTGCACCGACTTCAGCTGCGCCGACCTGCCGAAGAAACCCGAAACCGGCACCGGCCGCACCTATGACCAGTTATTCGTCCGCCACTGGGATTCGTGGGCCGAGCCCGGCGTCAAATCGCGCCTGTTCGGATTCGCCATCGCCAGCGGCAAGCTGGTCGGCAAGGGCGCCTCGCTGACCGGTGCGCTGGTCGGCGATACGCCCGGCAAGCCGTTCGGCGACGGCACCGAAATCGCCCTCTCGCCCGACGGGCGCATGGCCTATTTCATTATGCGCGAGTCGGGGCGGATCGAGCCGCTCTCGACCAACCTCGACATCTTCGCGGCGCCGACCGATGGTAGTGCGCCGCCGGTCAATCTGACCGACGCCAACGACGCCACCGACACGCTGCCGACGCTCTCGCCCGACGGCGGCACGCTCGCCTATGTCGCGATGGCCCGCCCGACCTACGAGGCCGATCGCCAGGTCGTGATGCTGCGCACCCTCGCCACCGGCCAGGTCCGCCCGCTGACCCAGGCATGGGACCGCTCGGTCGGATCGATTGCCTGGGCGAAGGACGGCCGCAGCCTGCTCGTCACCGCCGAGGACACACTTGAGCAGCCTATATGGCGGGTGGACGTCGCTACCGGCCGGGTCACCCGCCTGATCATGGCGGGGAGCGCCGGGAATGTGATTCCGACGGCCGATGGCGGCGCGCTCTTCACCCTCAACAGCATCATGGCGCCTGACGATCTGTTCCGGATCGACGCTCGTGGCCGCCAGACCCGCCTGACCGCGGTCAACGCCGACCTGCTCGCGCAGCTCGACCCGGTCACGGTCGCCAAGTTCAGCTTCACCGGCGCCAATAACGACCGCGTGTGGGGCATGGAGGTCAAACCCGCCGCCGCCATCGGCAAGCTGCCGATCGCCTTCCTCGTCCACGGCGGACCGCAGGGATCGTTCAACAACAGCTGGTCATTCCGCTGGAACCCGCGCCTGTTCACCGCGCCCGGCTATGCCACCGTCAGCGTCGATTTCCACGGCAGCACCGGTTACGGCCAGGCCTTCACCGACTCGATCCATAATAATTGGGGAGGCTGGCCGCTCGAAGATCTCAAGAAGGGCCTTGCCTATGCGGTCGTCAGCGACCCGCAGCTAGACGGCGACCGGGCCTGCGCGCTCGGCGGCAGCTATGGCGGCTACATGATGAACTGGATCGAGGGCAAATGGCCCGACCGGTTCAAGTGCATCGTCCAGCACGACGGCGTGTTCGACGCTCGCGCCATGGCCTATGAGACCGAGGAATTGTGGTTCGACGAGTGGGAGCATGGCCAGAAGGCCTATTACGAAGACCCCGCCGCATTCGAAAAATGGAACCCGGTCAACTTCGTCAAGGAGTGGAAGACCCCTCAGCTGGTCATCACCAGCGAAAAGGACTTCCGCATCCCCTACACGCAGGGCCTCGCGAGCTTCACCGCGCTGCAACGCCGCAACATCCCCTCGCGCCTGCTGATCTTTCCCAACGAGAACCACTGGGTGCTGAAGCCGAAGAACTCGATCCAGTGGTACGGTGAAGTGTTCGGGTGGCTGGACAAGTGGATGGGGAAGGGCGCCCACTAACTTAGGACGGTTGAGTAACCTTGCTCGCCAAGCTACCCGCGCCGCCATGACCGAACTGCCGAAAACCTTCGACCCCGCCGCAATCGAATCGCGTTGGTACGCCCATTGGGAGCGCGAGGGCCTGTTCCGCCCGGCGCGCGACGACCAGCCGCCGTTCACCATCGTCATGCCGCCGCCTAACGTCACCGGCGCGCTGCACATCGGCCATGCGCTAGATAACACGCTGCAGGATATTCTCGTCCGCCACGCGCGGCTGCAGGGCAAGGACGCGCTGTGGGTGGTCGGCACCGACCATGCCGGCATCGCCACGCAGATGGTCGTCGAACGCCAGCTCGACGCCGAGGGCAAGAAGCGTACCGATTTTTCACGCGAGGAATTCATCGAGCGCGTGTGGACGTGGAAGCGGACAAGCGGCGGCCAGATCACCCAGCAGCTCCGCCGCCTCGGCGCGAGCTGCGACTGGGCCAATGAGCGGTTCACGATGGACGAGGGCTTCTCGAAAGCCGTTACGCATGTGTTCGTCGAGTTGCACAAGCGCGGCCTGCTCTATCGCGACAAGCGCCTCGTCAACTGGGACCCGAAATTCCAGACCGCGATCAGCGACCTCGAGGTTGAAACGCGCGAGGTGCAGGGCAAATTCTGGACTTTGCGCTATCCGCTGGCCGATGGCAGCGGGTCCGTCGAGGTCGCCACGACGCGGCCCGAAACGATGCTCGCCGACATGGCGGTCGCGGTCCATCCAACCGACGAACGCTACACCGCGCTGGTCGGGAAAATGGTCAAGCTGCCGATCACCGGCCGCCTGATCGCCATCGTCGCCGACGAACATGCCGACGCCGAACTCGGCAGCGGCGCGGTCAAGATCACCCCGGGCCACGACTTCAATGATTATGAAGTCGGCAAGCGCGCGGGGTATAAGCCGGGCGAGATGCTCAACATGCTCGACGGGGCAGGGCGGATCGCCCAGACCAGCGACGACCGGATCCCCGCCGACCTGATCGGCCTCGACCGCTTCGACGCCCGCAAGAAGGTTGTCGAATTGCTCGATGCTTCTGGCGCGCTGGTCAAGGTCGAAGACCGCACCATCGCCACTCCCTACGGCGACCGTTCCGGCGTGGTGATCGAGCCGTATCTGACCGACCAATGGTATGTTGACGCGGCGAAACTCGCCGGCCCGGCGATCGAAGCGGTCAAGTCCGGCGCGATCAAGATCGTGCCGGAGAGCTGGGCCAAGACCTGGTTTAACTGGCTCGAAAATATCCAGCCATGGTGCGTTTCCCGGCAGCTATGGTGGGGGCACCGCATTCCGGCGTGGTTCGATGCAAAGGGCAATATTTTCGTTGCGACAACTATTGCCGATGCGCAATCCCAGGCTGGGGAAGGGGTCGAACTGCGTCAAGACGACGACGTCCTCGACACTTGGTTCTCCTCCGCACGGGGGCCCTTCGCGACCCTCGGCTGGCCGTTTGATCCTCCCCGGCACGGGGAGGTGGCAGCGCGCAGCGCTGACGGAGGGGGTTCACCACTTGCGGCAACGCCCCTCCACCATCCTGCGGATGGTCCCCCTCCCCGTGCCGGGGAGGATTTACGGCGCCATTACCCCAATGACGTCCTCATCTCGGGCTTCGACATCCTCTTCTTCTGGGACGCCCGCATGGCGATGCAGGGGATCGAGTTCATGGGCGCCCCGCCGTGGAAAACGCTCTACCTCCACGGCCTCGTCCGCGACGCGACCGGCGCGAAAATGTCCAAGTCGAAGGGCAATGCGGTCGACCCGCTCGGCCTGATCGACCGCTACGGCGCCGACGCGCTGCGCTTCACCATGGCGGCGATGGAAAGCCAGGGCCGCGACATCAAGCTCGATGAGAAGCGCGTCGAGGGCTATCGCAACTTCGCCACGAAATTATGGAACGCCGCGCGCTTCCTCCAGGGGAATGGGGTGGGCGCGAGCAGTTCGATCGCCGCGCCGCCCGCCACCCTCCCGGTCAACCGCTGGATTATCGGCGAGGTCGTCGAAACACTCGCAAAAATGGACCAGGCCCTCGCCTACCTGCGCTTCGACGAAGCCGCCAACGCCATCTATCAATTCACCTGGGCCACCTTCTGCGACTGGTACGTCGAGCTGGTGAAAGGCGAATTTAATTCCGTTCGCCCTGAGCTTGTCGAAGGGCTGGCCTTGTCCGAAACCATGGAAGAAGAAAACGCAGTCCTTCGACAAGCTCAGGACGAACGCGCTTCGGAAACCCACGCCGTCGCCGCCTGGGCGTTCGACCAGATCCTCGTCATGCTTCACCCGCTGATGCCGTTCATCACCGAGGAATTATGGCACGCGATGGGCGAGCGGCCTTATGACCTGATTGTGGCGAAGTGGCCTGAGCCCGACGCTCGGGCCGACCTTTCTGCCAGCCAATCTCTCAAAGAAGTCATCAATTTGATTTCTGAAGTTCGTTCAGTGAGATCGGAATTCAATCTTCCGTGGTCAGAAACTTTACGGCTCCAATTTGCTGACGACAATGACGACGCGCGAACCAAGCTCTTTGAACATGCGGCTGTTTTTCAAAAGATGACGAAGACGAATATGTTTCAAGGTCGAGCTGGCTCGGGTCCCTTTAACGATTCACCCGAGCCGATGAATTCGATGTTTGTTCGTGATGAAAAGGGCATCCAAATCGTCGTAGATGGTCGGAGCTATATCGTCGTTGTGCCTGATACGATCGATCTCGACGCCGAACGCTCCCGCCTCTCAAAAGCCATCGCCGCCGCGGCAAAAGACCGCGACTCCCTCGCTTCCCGCCTCGCCAACCCCGCTTTCGCCGAGCGCGCCAAGCCCGAGGCGGTGGAGAAAGCCCGCGCCGACCACGACGCCCGCGCCGCCGAGGCCAAGCGGTTGAGCGCTGCACTGGCCCGATTAGGATAAATTTTTTCAGTTATCCCGGGCTCGACCCGGGACTCGCCCGCGGACTCGGGAACTCGCTTCTTCTTCTTGGTCAAAGCGCGCGGGATCCCCGCCTAGGCGGGGATGACGGGGAGGGGGCGGATGGCTATCACGGCGCCCATGTCTCAACCGACCTTCCCCGCGATGCGCATGCGCCGCGCCCGTTCCGCTCCGTGGATCCGTGCGATGCTCGCCGAGCATATCCTCAGTCCCGCCGACCTCATCTGGCCGCTGTTCATCGCCGAGGGGCGGGACGGCGAGGAGCCGATCGCGACCCTGCCGGGGGTGAGCCGCTGGACCGTGGACCGCCTCGCCGACCGAGCCCGCGAGGCCCGCGATCTCGGCATTCCGTGCATCGCGCTGTTCCCCAACACCCCGCCGCACCTGCGCAGCGAACGCGGCGAGGAAGCCCAAAACCCCGACAATCTGATGTGCCGCGCCATCCGCGCGATCAAGGACGCGGTGCCCGAGGTCGGCGTCCTGACCGACGTCGCGCTCGACCCCTATACCGCCCACGGCCACGACGGGCTGACCGATGCCGCCGGCGATGTCCTCAACGACGAGACGACCGAGCAGCTGGTCGGCCAGGCGCTGGTCCAAGCCGAAGCCGGGGCCGATATCGTCGCCCCGTCGGACATGATGGACGGCCGCGTCGCCGCGATCCGCGCCGCACTCGAAGCCGGCAACCATCGCAACGTCGCGATCATGTCCTATGCCGCCAAATATGCTTCTGCCTTCTACGGCCCGTTCCGCGACGCCGTCGGTTCGCGCGGGCTGCTGAAGGGCGACAAGCGCGGCTATCAGATGGATCCGGCCAACGGCGCCGAGGCGATCCGCGAAGTCGCCCTCGACCTCGCCGAGGGTGCGGACATGGTCATGGTCAAGCCGGGCCTGCCCTATCTCGACGTGCTGGCACGGGTGAAGGACCACTTCAACGTGCCCACCTTCGCCTACGCCGTGTCGGGCGAATATGCGATGATCGAGGCGGCGGCGGCGGCCGGGGCCGGGGACCGCGACGCACTGATCCTGGAGACGCTGATGTCGTTCAAGCGCGCCGGGGCGAGCGGCGTCCTCACCTACCACGCGAGGGATGCCGCGCGGTTGATGGCCGGGTGAGCGAACCCGCCGCCCCGATCCGTGCGATCGGTCTCGCCGGCGTCATCCTTATCGCTACCAACGGCATGATCGGGACGGGCATCTTCGCGCTTCCGGGCAAGCTCGACGCCGCGGTCGGGACCTTCGCCCCGATCCTGCTCGCGCTCGCCGGGCTCGGCTTCATCTGCATCGCCTTGTCCTTCGCCGATTGCGCGCGCCACTTCGACCGTTCGGGCGGGCAGGTCGTCTATGTCGGCACCGCATTCGGACCGTTCGCGGGCTTCCTCACCGGGTGGCTATCGTACATCGCGCGCTCCTCGTCGCAGGCCGCCAACGCTAACGTCCTTGCACTGACCTGCGCGGCGCTATTCCCACTCACCGCCTCGTCCAGCGGACGCGCGGCGATCATCATTGCGCTGTTCGCCGCGCTGACCGTCCTCAACGTCATCGGCGTCCGCAAGGCACTCGCCGCGCTCGGCGGCCTGACCCTGCTTAAGCTCGCCCCGCTGCTGATCCTCGCCATCGGCTCGCTGGCCACCTTCGGCCCCGGCCCAGCCCCGATCATCCCGCCAGTCGCCGACGCCGCCAGCATCGCGCTCGTCGCGCTCTACGCCTTCACCGGATTCGAGTCGGGCGCGACCGCTGCCGGCGAGACGCGCGATGCCAAGCGCATTCTGCCGCTGGCGCTGGTTGGCACGGTGGTTGCGGTCGGGCTGCTCTATGTCACGGTGCAGTGGGCTTATTCCGCATCGGCCCCGGCGAACAGCGAAACCCCCTTGCTCGACCTCGCGACGCGCCTCGGCGGCCCGCTGGCCGGCTATGCGCTCGCGCTGACGTTGCTCGTTTCGGTGGTCGGCAACCTCGGCGCATCCATGCTCGGTAGCCCGCGCTTGACCGTCGGCATGGGCGAGGAAAAGATGCTCCCCGCCCGCTTCGCCGCCATCTGGCCACGATTCGGAACCCCGGCCCTTTCGATATTCTTTTTCGGCATCTTCTCCCTCGCACTTGCTTTATCCGGAAGCTTCGTCTTGCTTGCCGTCGTCAGCACGCTCGCCCGGCTGTCGTCCTATCTCGGCTGCATCCTCGCCGCGCCGCGCCTCGACCGGCAGTTTGGCGCGCATCGCGGCTGGCCCCGCCGCTTGCTGTTTCCGCTGATTGCAGCGGCACTGTGCGTGGGGGCGGCCAGCCAGTCGAAAACTGAGGAATGGCGCGGCCTCGCCCTGCTCTCGCTGGTCGGCGTCCTGCTCTATTTCATCGCCCGGCCTCGCCCGCGCACAGCGGTCACCATCTGAACCGACGTTAACCATTTTCAAAAGTCCGCGCGGTAGGACGGACGGATGGCCAGCTTAGCACTTCGTCCGGTCGCAACCGGCAGTTACCTTCGCGCCCGCTTCATCGCCTGCGTCTTCGCCGGCAGCTTCCTGCTGTTCCTCGTCCAGCCGATGGTCGCGCGCATGGCGTTGCCCCGACTCGGCGGCGCGCCGGCAGTGTGGAACTCGGCGATGCTGGTCTATCAGGCGCTGCTGCTCGCCGGCTATGCCTACGCCCATTTTCTTGGCCGCCTCGCGCCGCGGCGACAGGCCATCGTCCAACTCGCGCTGTTCGCACTGGCCGCGCTCAGCCTGCCGATCGCGCTGATCGCCGGCGCGCCGTCACCTGGGGCCAATATCTTCCTGTGGGTGCCGTGGCTGCTGATCGTCAGCATCGGCCCGCTGTTCCTGGTCGTCTCGGCGCAGGCTCCGCTGATGCAGCGCTGGTTTGCGCTGGCCGGGGGCGGCGATCCTTATCCGCTCTATGCCGCTTCCAATTTCGGCAGCTTTCTCGGCCTCATCACCTACCCGCTGGTGGTCGAACCGCTGCTTCCCGTCGCATTGCAGAGCCTGGCATGGAGCCTCGGCTACGGCCTGCTCGCCGTGCTGCTCGCGGGATGCGCGCTGACTCTGCCGCGCGTTGGTTCGGTCGAGGTTCGGGCGACCACCGCCGGCCCGGCCCGCGCAATGGTCGTGCGCTGGATCCTGCTCGCCGCCATCCCGTCGGGCCTGATGCTGTCGACGACGCTGCATCTGACGACCGACATCGTCGCCATGCCGTTGCTCTGGGTCGTCCCGCTCGGCCTGTATCTGCTCAGCTTCTCGGCCGCCTTCGCCATCAAGCGCGGCACGGCGACGCTGGCGACGCGGATCGCGCCGTTCGCACTGCTGATCACCGCCTGCACCGTCTCGTCCGACGCCGTGCCGTTCGCGCTCAGCGTCGCGGCGGTGACCCTGCTGTGCTTTTTCTTCATCGCCACCGCCATCCATGGGCGCCTGTTCGACACGCGCCCCGACGCGGCGCATCTGACCGGCTTCTACCTCGCGACCTCGGTCGGCGGGGTCCTGGGCGGGCTGTTCTGCGCGCTGGTCGCGCCGCTGACCTTCGACTGGAGCTACGAGCATCCGATCCTGCTGATCGCCGCCGCCTTCGCACTCGTCGGAACCAATCCCTTTCCGATGTTCGGCGCGCTTTGGGATGGCAGCGAGCGATCGAAGCGCATCGCTCGCTGGGTCGCGATCGTCACCCTGATCGCCGCTATCGCCGCCAGTTCGACCTTCACCAGTATGTCGCGCGGCCCACTGTTCCTCGCCGCTGTCCTGACGATCATCGTCATCGCAATCTTGACGATCGGCCACAGGCTGCTGTTCGCCCTGGCGATGGCTGCGCTCATGCTGAGCCTCGGCGGCTGGCTGCGGCTCGGCCTGTCGATGGACGGGCGGATGACGCGCAGTTTCTTCGGCATTTATTCGGTGCGCGAGCTCGACGACAACGCTCGCCTGCTGGTCCACGGCACGACCTCGCACGGGATCGAAAATCTCGGCACGCCCGAACGCGAGCGGATGCCGACGAGCTACTATGTCCATGGATCCGGCGTCGGCCTCGCGCTCGACGCGGCGCCGGCGATCTTTCCGAATGCGCGCGTCGGCATCGTCGGGCTCGGCGCGGGTACATTGTCTTGCTACGCCCGGCCCGGCCAGGCATGGAAATTTTACGAGATCGACCCGAAGGTCGTGACCCTCGCCGAAACCCGTTTCCGCTTCCTCGCCAATTGCCAGCCGCGCCCAGACGTCGTGCTGGGCGATGCGCGACTGATGCTAGAGGCCGAGGCACCGGGCAGCGCCGATGTGCTCGTGGTCGATGCTTTTTCGTCCGATGCCGTGCCGATGCACCTGCTGACGCTCGAAGCGTTCGACCTCTACCGCCGCCACTTGAGCGTCAACGGCATCCTCATGGTACACATCTCCAACCGCTACCTCGATTTGAAGCCGGTAGTGTCGGCCGCTGCGGCGCATGGCTGGATCGCGCGAACCCGCTATTACGAGCCGCCCGAGGCTGATCGGAAATGGCACAGCGGCCCGTCGCTGTGGGTCATGCTCTCGCCCGCGCCGGCGACTATCGCTGCGGTCGAAAAATTCAGCGGACCGCAGGCCTGGAACCCGCTGGCGCCGACCGCCGCCGCGCCGTGGACCGACGACCACGCCAGCATCTTGCCGATCATCCTGTGGCGCAATTGATCGACCGCGCAGTCTAACCCGGCAAGAAAGCTACGACCCCAGCCGCGCCGCCATCGCCGCAATCTCGCCGGCCTGTCGCGCCGCCATCGCATCGGCGTACTGCGACGCGCGCTGGATCGCACTCAGCTCGTCGGTGTCGATCCCGTTGTCGGCCTTGACGGCGTCTCCCGCCAGCGCATCGATCGCCGCTGCCGCCCGGGTCGTCGGAGCGCGCGCGGATTCCAGCGCTGACAGCTGCTGCTGGGCGGTTATCCAGCTTTCGCTGCGCGCCGTCCCCGCCGCGCTGACCGCCTTTTGCGCCGGGCCCAGCGCCGCGCGGAACGCCGTATCGCCGGATTCCGCCTCGTTGAGCAGCGCCGCCAGCTTTGCTGCCAGCGTCAGATTGGCCCCGCGCTTGACGATCGGATGCTCGACCGGAATGCGCGGATCGATCTTCTCCGCGGCGCGCGGTGCCAGCGACGGCGGGTTGAGCGCGCTCTTCGAGCAGGCACCGAGCAGCCCAAGCGCGAGCAGGGCAGGGAGCGAATTTAGGAGCGATCTCATCGTCACGGTCTACGGGTGCCTACCGTCCCGCGCAATCGCCCACGCGGGGTTGCGCCCCCTGCCATCGCCCCCTATGTGCCAGCCCTTCCGCGCGCCCGTAGCTCAGCTGGATAGAGCATCAGACTACGAATCTGAGGGTCGGACGTTCGAATCGTTCCGGGCGCGCCAATTTCTGTAGTAGTCCGGCTTTGGCGATGTCCCTATCCGGTTTGACGGAAATCAGACGCTGAGCGCAATTCCGGCCATCGCCAGCGGCATCGGTGCCTGGCAGGCTGTGGCAGCACGTTCGGCGAATTCACCTGCCAGCTTGGCATGCCACGCTCGGGCCTCGGCAGTAATCGATCGCAGCGCCGCGGTGCGTTCTTCCGACGCCCGACGAAGATAATAGCGCTGGTTCGACTCCATGACTCGCCTCCGCATTGACCCACCGGCCATCACGCACCCTGCCGAATGAAACTTAATGAATGGTTATGAACCGAAACGGGACGGATGCGTGCCGTCTCGGGACAGTCGCGTTGCGCGATAGTGACACCGGCGCTCAATCAAGTCATCGTTGAAACCTAACGACTCATCGCTCGTTGATCCGCAAAACCCAGGGAAGGGACGGCCATGACGAATGTAGCTCTCACTCAGTTCGACCCCGCCAAGCGCGGCTATCACGCCGTGTATCGCGAGAATGAAATCAACCACTGTCCCGGTTGCGGGCGGACCCACTGGCTCGTCGGGCGAACGCTCGCTGAATGCGGCTTTTGCGCGACCGCGCTGCCACTGATGGAAAGCTATCGCCAGGGTGCGATGTTCAGCACCATGCAGCGCTCGCGCCCGGTATTCGTCCACGCCAACGCGGCGTGACGACGACCCCGGCTATCTGACGACGGCGATCGGGACCCCACCCCGGTCGCCTTCGTTCGTTCCGGCGAGAGACGAAGGCCGCCTGCCGATTGAAAAGTCGCGTCGTAGGGGTACATTAGCGCAATGAACCGCTTGTCTCGCCCTCTCGCGCTCCTCGCTTCGCTGGCGATGCTTCCGCTGTCTTCGCTGGTGGCGGCGCCCGGTGCGTCTGGCCTGACGATCGCCAATGCTACCGGCCAGTCTCTGACCACGCTATCCATTCGCCGCACGGGCACGCAAAGCTGGCGGCCCTTGCCGGCCGGTCCGATCCGCGACAGCCAGGCAAAAATCCCGTTTACAGATCCGGATTGCGCGTTCGATATCAAGGCAATACTGAGCGACGGTGCCGTCGCGGAGTGGACCGGCGTCAATCTGTGCGAAGCGAAATTGCTGACCTTGAACCGGAACGCATCGGGCGCGACCTGGGTCGATTACGACTGATTGGGCGACGCCTGGCCGGGCCGGGCAGGACGTGCGTAGCCGCCATCGGCCGCACCGAGTCGAGTAGCTTACCGCCGGCCATAAACACGACGCCGCTGCACGCCAGCGCGAGCAACAAGCCGCCATTCCCCGGATATTGCGCCATATAATGCTGGCCGCGTTCGACCGCGCCGACCGCGATCGCATAGATAACGAGGAACGCTTCGAAGCGGGTCTTGATCGTGAACAGCCGTTTAAGACGCATACTCATGCCATATCTTAAGCAAGCGCCGTGCCAAGCCCGGAATGCCGCCGTTTAAGCCATAACGGATATGGTAAAATGTCAATTAACCCGACAAAAGCTCGGTCAATTCCAGCACTTCCAGCAACGTTGCCCGAGCGACCTCGATCTGGTTGATCAACGCGGGCTTTTGTAGGTCGGCGGATTCGATCTCGACCGGCCAGTGCGCGCCAATCACTTCACTCAGCGCATCCAGCTTCGCATCGTCGACCAGGAAGCGCGGATCGACCGTCGCCGGGTCGCACGCCACGCGCAGGCGCAGGCACGCCGGCCCACCGCCATTGGCCATCGACTGGCGCACATCGACCACCTCGACCCGCCGGATCGCCCCGTTGGACGCCAGATGCCCCTCGATCCACGACCATACCGATGGCGTCGCCCGCGCCTCGCTCGGCACGATCAACGTCATCGCGCCGTCAGGCGGCGTAACCAGTTGGGCGTTGAACAGATAAGACGATATCGCGTCGGCCAGTGGAACTCGCGCGTCGGCCACTTCGACCAGCTCATAGTCACCGCGTCCGCAAAGCTCGGCGACCGCCGCCCGATCGGCAAACGCCTTCTCGTGCGCGAACAGCACGCCCTCATTGGCGACCGCGACGACGTCATTGTGGAACGCCCCGGCTGCAATCGCTTCCTCGGACTGCTCCAGAAACACCACCCGTTCGGGATTGAGCCCGTGCAGCCGCGCCACCGCCTTCGACGCCTCGAGATGCTGCCGCGCCGGGAAGGCACCGCCCAGGATGCCATAGACGAACAGCTCGATCCCCGCCGCACCATGCGCCCGCGCCAGCCGCATGTGATTGGCCGCGCCCTCGTCACCGAACGCCGTCGGCACCGGTCCATGAACCGCGAACCCCTCATGCGCGAACGTCAGCCGCAACTGGGCCAGCGTTGCCGGCCACTCATGGCTGCGATGCGGCATGGTGCGCAGATTGGCGACGGTCAGGTGGCACTTGCCGTCGCGCGTGTCGGGGGCAGGGGATACCGTCGCCGCATTGGCCGCCCACATCGCCGACGCCGACAGTGCATTCGCCGCCAGTAGCGGCTCCGCCTCGTCAACCGTCGTCCCGAGTTCCGCCAGCCACGTGCGGGCGGGCCGAGCCGGCGGCACGAACAGCCCCTGCCTGAGGCCGAGCGCCAGATTGGCGCGCATCTTGTCGAGCCCCTGCAGCGCCGCCGCGCGCGGTTGCGACACATCGCCCGCATTGCGCATTGCGGCCAGATTGCCGACGCTCAGCCCGGCATAATTGTGGCTCGGCCCGATCAGCCCGTCGAAGTTGATCTCCGTAATCTTCGCGTCATGGCCCGGCATCAGCGTGCCACCGCCGTGAACCGGTCGCCGACCCCGATCCCCAGCGCCGCCGCCGACCCCGGGTCGATCGTCGCGCCGTCGCCATCGGCGGCGATCATGGCGCAACAGGCGGCGAAGCCCTTCAACCGCCCGGCCGATGCAATCACCTGATGAGTCCCGCCACCATCGATCGCCGCCACCG